>NZ_LFVW01000245.1:0-15878 GCF_001182915.1 Kitasatospora sp. MY 5-36 | reverse complement strand
GGCGGTGCCGCCGCTGAGGTTGACCTCGGTGCCGCCACCGCCCGCCACCGGTCCGCCCCCGGAGCCGCCGCCCGGGCGCGCCGCGGGGCCGCTCGGTGAGGCGCCGGGCGTGATCGCCTGAGCCGGTGTCTGGTTCTGGGACTGGGAGGGAACGGCCTGTGCGGCGTTGCCCGGTGAGCCGCCGTCACCGCCCCCGCCCTGATCGATCATCAGCCAGGCGATCAGGGCGACGACCGCCGCGACGGCGACGAGCACGATGACGCGCCGACGCCAGTAGATCGAGGCCGGCAGTGGTCCGACGGGTTGACGCAGAGAAGGCACGACCAAACTCTACGAGACTGTGTGTGGCGATTGACTCACCAACACCGCACAGTCGCCCCTTCCTTCACATGATCCGCCATTTGATCCGTTCGAGCGAGCCCCAATCGGACGATTTCCGGTCGGTCCCCCGGTCGGTCCGGAGCAGACTGATCCACTTCGGCCCGGTCGGCGGGCATGGGAGGATCGAAGGGCCATGACTGCCATCACCGCCCCTGCCACCGCCGCCGACGCCGCCCGGCCGCCGATGCCCCTGCCGCTGTTCCACTCGACCGTCCTGGACTGGTACGAGGCGAGCAAGCGGGACCTGCCCTGGCGGACCCCCGACGCCACGCCCTGGGCGGTCATGGTGAGCGAGTTCATGCTCCAGCAGACCCCGGTCAAGCGCGTGCTGCCCGCCTGGGAGGCCTGGCTCACCCGCTGGCCGACCCCGGCCGACCTCGCCGCCGACGCGCCCGGCGAGGCGGTCCGGATGTGGGGCCGGCTGGGCTACCCGCGCCGGGCGCTGCGCTTGCACGCGGCCGCGGTGGCGATCACCGAGCAGCACGACGGCGAGGTCCCGGACGACCACGCCACCCTGCTCTCGCTGCCCGGGGTGGGGGAGTACACCGCCGCCGCCGTCGCCTCCTTCGCCTTCCGCCAGCGGCACGTGGTGCTGGACACCAACGTCCGCCGGGTCTTCGCCCGCGCGGTGACCGGCGTCGAGTACCCGGCCCAGGCCACCACCGCCGCCGAGCGCCGCACCGCCACCGCGCTGCTGCCGGACGACGCCGAGACGGCCGCCACCTGGGCGGTCGGCGTGATGGAGCTGGGCGCGCTGGTCTGCACCGCCCGCGGCCCGGAGTGCGGGGACTGCCCGCTGTTCACCACCTGCGCCTGGCAGCGGGCCGGCCGCCCGCCGTACGAGGGCCCGGCCCGGCGCGGCCAGTCCTACGAGGGGACGGACCGCCAGGTGCGCGGCAAGCTGCTCGCGGTGCTGCGCGAGGCGCACGGGACGGTGCCGCAGGCCCGGCTGGACGCGGTCTGGCCGGACTCGGTGCAGCGGGCCCGGGCGCTGGACGGCCTGGTGGCGGACGGCCTGGTCGAGCCGGTCGAGCAGGGCGTCTACCGGCTGCCCCAGTAGGCGGCGGAACACGAAGGCGCCCCCGGGAGAGGACCTCCCGGGGGCGCCTTCGTGCGCGGGGACCGTCAGACGGCCGCCGCCTCCAGCGACGCCTCGGCCGGAGCCTCGCCCTTGCCGGTGCCGCGCAGCGGCACCTCGCGGAGGAACACCGCCGCGGCGATCGCGATCACGGCCACCCCGGCGCCCCACAGGAAGACGGTGTGCATGCCGTTGGACACCGCGTGGTGGTAGGCGTCCTGGACGGGCGCGGGCAGTGCGCGCATCGCGGCCGGGCTCATCTGGCCCGGGTCCTTCGCGCCGCCCGCCGAGGCCTGCTCGCCGAGCCGCTCCTTCATGGTGTCGGTCACCCGGTTGTTGAACAGCGCGCCGAACAGCGCGACGCCGAAGGAGCCGCCGATGGTGCGGAACAGCGTGGCGGTGGAGCTGGCCACGCCCATGTCCTTGAGCTCGACGCTGTTCTGCGCGACCAGCATGGTGATCTGCATCAGGAAGCCCATGCCGGCGCCGAGCACGACCATCCAGCAGGCAGAGGTGAAGCTGCTGGTCCCGACGCCCATGGTGGAGAGCAGGATCATGCCGCCGGTCATCACGATGGTGCCGATGATCGGGTAGATCCGGTACTTCCCGGTCTTGGTGACGGCCTGGCCGACCACCAGCGAGATCACCAGCATGCCGAACATCATCGGCATCAGCAGCAGGCCGGAGTTGGTCGCCGAGGCGCCCTGGACGATCTGCTGGTAGAGCGGCAGGAAGACGGTCGAGCCGAACATCACGAAGCCGACGATGAAGCCGATGATCGAGACCAGGGTGAAGTTCAGGTTGCGGAACAGGCTCAGCGGGAGCATTGGCTCCTCGACCCGCTGCTCCACGTAGCAGAAGGCGATCAGCGAGGCGGCGGAGAGCGCGGCCAGGCCGAGGATCTCCTTGGAGCCCCAGGCGTACTGCTGGCCGCCCCAGGTGGTGATCAGCACCAGCGAGGTGATGCCGACGGTGAGCAGGATGGCGCCCAGGTAGTCGATCTTGGCGGTGCTGCGGACCTTCGGCAGCTTCAGGGTGACGACGACAACGGCGAGTGCGACGACGCCGAGCGGCAGGTTGATGTAGAAGGTCCAGTGCCAGCTCAGGTGGTCGGTGATGAAGCCGCCGACCAGCGGGCCGCCGATGGTGGCGAGGGCCATCACCGCGGCGAACATGCCCTGGTACTTGCCGCGGTCGCGCGGCGGGACGAGCGCGCCCATGATCGACATGACGCCGACCATCAGACCGCCGGCGCCCAGGCCCTGCACGGCGCGGAAGCCGATCAGCTCGTTCATGTTCTGCGACAGGCCGGACAGCGCCGAGCCCACCAGGAAGATCACGATCGAGGTGAGGAAGGTGCCCTTGCGGCCGTACATGTCGCCGAGCTTGCCCCAGATCGGGGTGGAGGCGGCGGTCGCCAGGGTGTACGCGGTGACCACCCAGGACAGGTGCTCGGCACCGCCGAGGTCGCCGACGATGGTCGGCATCGCGGTGCCGACGATCAGGTTGTCGAGCATGGCCAGCAGCATGGTGACGACCAGGCCGACCATCACGAGGCGGATCTCGCGGGGCGACCGCGGCTGCTCCTCCTCGGTCGTCTTGTCCTCCGGCACCGGGCCGGCGGTCTTGGACTGTGACATGAGGTGGGGTCTCCCGGAGGGTGGTTCGGACGGAGCGTCGTGCCGTGCGGCGGCTCACTTACTTGTCGCCCGGCTAGTTTATCGACCGTCGGCACGGTAGGTTGTTTCCTAGCCGGTCGTCAAGCCAGTTTCCCGACCGGCCTTCTGGGCAGGGAGAATGGGCCCGGGGCGAACACCGCTCCGGGGTCCGCAGTAGTCACCGACGCAGTCATGAGGCAGGCCATGGGCACTCCGCACAGCCCCCGCAGCGACACCCGGGCTCGCATCATCGAGGTGTCACTGGAGCTCTTCGCCGAGCAGGGCTACGAGCAGACCTCACTGCGCGAGATCGCCGACCGCCTGGGCGTCACCAAGGCCGCGCTCTACTACCACTTCAAGACCAAGGACGACATCGTCCTGGGCATCGTCGAGCGGATGGCCGCGCCGATCGACGAGTCCATCGCGTGGGGCCGCAAGCAGGCCTGGAGCCCGGAGATGCGCGACGAGCTGATCCGCCGCTTCGCGGACGGGATGGCCGAGCGGGCCCCGCTGCTGCGCTTCTTCCACGAGAACCAGCCCGCGCTGCGCGAGTCCCCGGCCGGGCTGGCCTTCCGGGACCGCATGATCACCATGATGCAGCTGGTGCACGGGCCGGGGGCGGACTTCCACGACCGGCTGCGGGCCGCGATGGCGCTGTTCACCGTCCACTCGTCGCTGTTCCTGCTCAAGCAGGACAAGGCGGACTGCGGCCACACCCCGAACGTGTGGGGCGAGCAGCCGCCCCCCGCCGGCCTGGACGAGGCGATCGGGGCGGCCCGGGACATCGCGCTGGAGATCGGCGCCGGGATCAGCCACCCCGCCCGCACCACCGGCTGAGGGCGCCGGTCCCGCAGGGCCCGGCGCCCGGGGCGGCTCAGAAGTCCGTGACGCCGTGCCCCGCCAGGTACGCGATCGGGTTGACCACCGCGCCGTAGCGGTTGCTGGTGCGGATCTCGAAGTGCAGGTGCGGGCCGGTCGAGTTGCCGGTGCTCCCGGACAGCCCGATCCGCTCGCCCGCGGACACCCGCTGGCCCGCCGAGACGGTGACCGAGGACATGTGGGCGTACTGCGCGAAGTGCCCGTCCGCCAGCCGCAGCACGACCTCCTTGCCGTAAGCGCCGTCCCAGCCGGCCGACACCACGCTCGCGTCGCCGACCGCCAGCAGCGGCGTGCCCGGGGAGACCGCGAAGTCCACCCCGGTGTGGTACCCGGCGGCGTAGCTGCGGTTGGCCTTCCCGTACGGGTTGCTGGTCGGTGCGTTCGGCACCGGGGCCGACCACCCGGGAGTCGGCGCGGGCCCGGGCTCCGGCGCGGGTCCGGCCTCCGGGGCCGGCTCGTCGGCGGGATCCGGCTCCGGCTCCGGTGCCGGCGGTTCGAACGGCAGCAGGTTGGGCGCCACCGTCACGAACTCCTGCGCCGAGTCGCCGTCGTCGGGCAGCTTGTACGGGCTGGGGCCGGCCACCTGGACCAGCCCCGCGTTCGGCACCTCCGCCCGCGGCACGGTGAAGGCCGAGCTGCCCGGCGTGGTGGGCCGTACGGTCTGCGCCGAGGCGGTGCCCGGGGTGGCCACCAGCAGCACGCCGGCGAGCAGGGTGGCGACCGCTCCGGCCGAGGCCAGCGCGTGGTCGTGCTCGGCCCGCTGACGGCTGCCGGGCAGGGTGGTGTGCCGGGGCGCCCCGAGGGCGCGCAGCGGCGCGGCCTGGGTGCGGACGGCGTGGCCGATCCGGGGCTGCCAGACGGCGGCCCGGGCCGCCGCCTGGGCGGCGAGCCGGCGCAGGGCCGGCCCCACGGGTGGGACGGTGGACATCTGCCGTACCTCACGGATCGTACGAGGGCAGCACGAAGCGCCCGTTCGGGCGCGTGCTGAGCGGGGGACCACTCAGGTGTAACGGTCACCGGGCGGAGTCCCAAACGCGGTGATGTACTACGGCGTGTAGTCATCGTGGCGCCGGAGATTCAAACCGACGGAGCAATGATCATGAGATCGGATCGCCCATGACCGCTCCGGGCCGTCCGCCGCTTCCCCGGCCCCGCTACTACCGCCGGTCGTACCGTGCCGGAGGCCTGTGACCAGCACCACGCGCGGCCGGGGTTTCGCGGGCTCGAACCGCTTTCCGTCCGCACCGCTGACCGGTCCGGCCCGCTGCGGGACCATCGAGCCATGTATGGCAACAGGAGCGAAGACACCGACGCCGGTGACCGCCCGAGCCTGCCGGACCGCCGCTTCGCCGCCCTGCGCGGCTGCGAGCGACTGCTGTCCGGGGCCCGGCCGCAGAGCATCCGCGAACGCCTCGCCGACCTGGCCGGCCCGCCGCCGGGCGCCGCCCCCGACCCGGACGGAGCACCCGACCCGGACGCCGCCCCCGAGCCGCACGGCGCCCCCGACCTGGACGGCCGCCCGGACCAGTACGGCGACGGCGTGGTCCGCACCCTGGAGCACCGGGTCGCCGAGCTGCTCGGCACCGAGGACGCGGCCTTCTTCCCGACCGGCACGATGGCCCAGCAGATCGCCCTGCGGATCCACGCCGAGGCCGCCGGGTGCCGCACCGTGGTCACCCACCCGCTGGCCCACACCGACCGGCACGAGCGGCACGCGCTCGGCGTGCTGACCGGGCTGCGCAGCCTCTGGCCGACCGACGAGCCGCGCCAGCCCACCGCCGAGGAGCTGCGCGCCCTGGACGAGCCGTACGCCGCGCTGAGCCTGGAGCTGCCGCTGCGCGACGCCGGGTTCGTGCTGCCCGGCTGGCCGGAGCTGGTGGAGCTGGCCGCGGTGGTGCGGGAGGAGCACGGCGCGGCGCTGCACCTGGACGGCGCCCGGATCTGGGAGTCCGCGGTCGCCCTCGGCCGGCCGCTGCCGGAGCTCGCCGGCCTGGCCGACTCGGTCTACGTCTCCTTCTACAAGACGCTCGGCGGGATCAGCGGCGCCGCGCTGGCCGGCCCGGGCGGCTTCGTCCGCACCGCCCGGGCCTGGCGGCACCGCTACGGCGGCCAGCTCTACCAGCAGTGGCCGTTCGCGCTCGCCGCGCTGGCCGGGCTGGAGCGCGAACTGCCGCGGCTGGCCGGGTACGTGGCGCACACCCGGACGGTCGCCGGGGCGCTGGCCCGGGCGTTCGCCGCCGTCCCCGGCGCCCGGGTGCACCCGGCCCCGCCGCACACCCACCAGTTCCAGCTCTGGCTGCCGTACCCGGTCGGGGAGTTGGAGGAGGCCGGGCTGGGGCTGGCCGAGGACACCGGGATCGGGCTGTTCGGCGCCTGGCGCGCGGGCGGGCCGCCGGGGCTGTCGGTGACCGAGGTCACGGTCGCCGTGTCCGCCCTCGACTGGACCGCCGCCGACGTCGCGGTGGCGGCCGCCGCCTTCCTGGACCGGCTGCCGGCCGTCCGGGCCTGACAAAGCGTCCGGCCCGCCCCCGCGCGCTGCGGGGACGGGCCGGACGTGGAGTTGTCAGAGCTGCCTGGTCACAGGCCGCTCGCTACCCGGGGGGCGACGATCAGAAGTTGTCGACCGGGCGGACCCGGATCCAGGTCTCCAGGTAGTTCGAGGACTCGTTCTCGACCTCGATGCTGGTCCCGGTCTTCGGGACGTTGACACCGCTGTACGGGTTGTCCTTGTTCCACCACGACTTCAGGTCGTTGAACTCGTCGACGCCCTTGGCCTTCGGGATGACGGTCTCGACGCCGGCCTTGTGCAGGGTCAGACCGGAGGTGCGGCGCGAGCCGAAGGTGGAGTCGTAGCCCTGCATGCGCGGACGCATCAGGGTGCCGTCGGTCCACTTCAGCGGAGCCGGGTGCGAGTCGACCGGCAGGATCAGGCCCTGGCCCGGGTGGGCGCTGACGTTGTTGTCGGTCTGCGACTCGTCCCAGTACCAGATCAGCAGGCCGGGCTGGTACGAGTAGTGCTCGACCCAGTTCGGCTTGTCGGCGAAGCCGAAGTTGTACGGGCCGGTCTTCAGGGTCTGGTCGAAGGACACGTACTGCCGGTTCTCCGCGATGTAGTACTGCGCGTAGTCCTTGGTGTACGAGCCGCCGAAGCGGGAGAACCCGTCGGCCACCCAGCCGTTGTCACCGTTCTCGACGTCGTCGCTGAACACGGTGGCGCCGTCGGCGACGACCGCGATGTTGTCCAGCGTCAGGCCGCGGAAGTGCAGGCCGCCGTCGGTGGTGTTGTGGTAGCGGAACTTGACCTTCTGGCCCGCGTAGGCGTCCAGGTTGAAGGACAGGTCGCCCCAGGCGGCCACCTGGCCGCTGATGGCCGGACGGCCGTTCTCGCGCGGCAGCGCGGTCCCGTTCCAGGTGCCGTCGACGACGGTCCAGGTCTTGCCGCCGTCGGTGGAGACCTCGCCGAACGCGTAGTCGAAGTCCTGCTCCAGCTCGTACCAGGCCTTGGCGTTGATGCTGGCCTTGGTCTTGCCGGTCAGGTCGATGTCACGGGTGAGCGTGACGTTCAGGTTGTCGGCGCTGCCGCTCCACCACTCACCGGTGCCGCCGAACGGCTTGTTGATCTCGGTGGTGATGCTCTTCTTCGGCAGGTCGACGATCAGACCCTGCGGCAGGTTGCTGTTGTACTCCGCCGGGCCGATGTGGTGGGTCGACTCGGTGCCCGCCTTGGCGTGGTCGGCCTTCAGCCAGCCCAGCTTGTACTTGCTCCAGGCGTCGAGGTCGTTCGGCATGTCGCCGATGCTGTCCTTGCCCTCGCCGAGCCAGGAACCGGAGGACATCAGCGACCAGAAGCCGACCGAGTTGTCGATGCCCTTGCCGGCGGTGTCGTAGAGGTCCGGCAGACCGAGGTCGTGGCCGTACTCGTGGGCGAAGACGCCGAGGCCGCCGTTCTCCGGCTGCATCGTGTAGTCGCCGATCCACAGGCCGCTGTTGCCGACCTGGACGCCGCCGAGCTTGTTGCCCTCGGGACCGGCCGTGCCCTGCAGGTTGCCGTAGACGTACGAGCGGTGCGCCCACAGGGCCTTGCTGCCCTGCTTGCCGCCACCGGCCGACTTGTCCTCGCCGGCGTGCACGATCTGGAAGTGGTCGATGTACCCGTCGGGCTGGTTGAAGTTCCCGTCGTGGTGCGAACCGTAGCGGTCCCACTGGTCGTACTGGGCCAGCGTGGCCTTGATCTGGGCCTCGGTCTGGCCCTTGGCCTGCTGGTCCTTGTACCAGATGTCCACGGCGTCGCGGATCAGGTCCTGGGCGCTGGCGCAGACGTTGGAGCCGCAGTAGTCGGAGCCGTACCGGGCCTCGTTCCACGGCACCCGGACCCAGTCCGAGACCACGCCGTCGACCGAGTAGCGGCCCGAGGACTGCTTCTCGTAGTAGGTCTTCAGCGAGGGCTTGTCCTTGGCGAAGTACAGGTCCTGGTAGTGCTGCTGGTTGTAGTCGGCCTGCCACTCGGTCGAGTTGTTGGTGGCCGGGTCCGGCTTCTCGATCTCGTTGTGCTTGGGGCCGGCCTCGCCGCCGTACTTGACCTTGCCGTCCGGCGTCTTGGTGGTGTTGTCCACCTGGTCACCGAAGTCGACCAGGATGGTGAAGATCTTGTCCGTGCGCTCGCGAGCGAGCTCGACGTACTTGTCCTTGCCGAGCTTCACGCTGGTGCTGCCGTTGTGCTGCTCGACCTCGGCGGTGCCGTTGAGGAGCTTCTCGGTGGCGGCCTTCTGCTCCGCCTCCACCTTCGCGGTCAGCGGACCCGGAAGGTTGTGCTCGGTGTTCTGGACGGCGTCGGCCGGGTCCCGCGGGACCGGGGCCGAGCCGGCGGCGACGGCGGAGGCCGGGAACAGGCCCGTGCCGAGCGCGACTATGACCGCTGCGGCCGTGGCAGCCGCAGCGGTTCTCCTGGTGTTCTTCAACGTTGTGACGTCCTCCCCGACCAGGGCCCAGCTCTTGGCCAAAGCCCGGCAAACCAAAATGAAAGACAGGTGGACGTCATTTGATCCAAGCGTGCACGGAAAAGATAGACCTTGACCATGACATGGTCACGGCGCTATCCTCCGCGACTTCCCATCATCTGACCGCCTGTCAACCGTATGTTCGTGAAAGGTCGGTGAGAAACCGAGCGCACCCGCACCAGCCAGCGCGGGGGCCAGCCGACCCGGCCCGCACCGGTTCGGCTGGCGGCGGGAGCGAACGCACCGAGCCCCCGGCGTCAACGCCGGGGGCTCGGTGGCTGTGAAGTTGTCTGTTAAAAGTTGGGTTACTTCGTCAGGTCCGGACCGGACGAGGCGACCGCGGCCGGGGTGTCCGCGACGGCCGACTTCTCCTCGCCGCGGAAGGTGAACTTGGCTTCCTTGCCCTCGCCCTCGACGTCGACGACGACGATGTGGCCGGCCCGCAGCTCGCCGAAGAGGATCTTCTCGGAGAGGTGGTCCTCGATCTCGCGCTGGATGGTGCGGCGCAGCGGACGGGCACCCAGGATCGGGTCGTAGCCGCGCTTGGCCAGCAGCTTCTTGGCCTCGACGCTGAGCTCCAGGCCCATGTCCTTGTCCTTGAGCCGCTCGTCCACCTTGTCGATCATGAGGTCGACGATCTGGATGATGTCTTCCTCGGACAGCTGGTGGAACACCACGATGTCGTCGACACGGTTCAGGAACTCGGGGCGGAAGTGCTGCTTGAGCTCCTCGCCGACCTTCGCCTTCATCCGCTCGTACCCGGTCTGGGTGTCACCCGCAGCCGCGAAGCCGAGGTTGAAGCCCTTCGAGATGTCCCGGGTGCCGAGGTTGGTCGTCATGATGATGACGGTGTTCTTGAAGTCGACCACGCGGCCCTGGGAGTCGGTCAGGCGACCGTCCTCCAGGATCTGCAGCAGCGAGTTGAAGATGTCCGGGTGGGCCTTCTCGACCTCGTCGAAGAGGACGACCGAGAACGGCTTGCGGCGGACCTTCTCGGTCAGCTGGCCGCCCTCCTCGTAGCCCACGTAGCCGGGCGGGGAGCCGAACAGCCGGGAGACGGTGTGCTTCTCGGAGAACTCGGACATGTCGAGCGCGATCAGCGCGTCCTCGTCGCCGAACAGGAACTCCGCCAGCGTCTTGGACAGCTCCGTCTTACCGACACCGGACGGGCCGGCGAAGATGAACGAACCGCCGGGGCGCTTCGGGTCCTTGAGGCCCGCACGGGTGCGCCGGATGGCCTGGGAGAGCGCCTTGATGGCGTCCTTCTGGCCGATGACGCGCTTGTGCAGCTCGTCCTCCATGCGCAGCAGGCGGGACGTCTCCTCCTCGGTCAGCTTGAAGACCGGGATGCCGGTGGCGGTGGCCAGGACCTCGGCGATGAGCTCCTCGTTGACCTCCGCGACGACGTCCATGTCGCCGGCCTTCCACTCCTTCTCGCGCTTGGCCTTGGCCTGCAGGAGCTGCTTCTCGTCGTCGCGCAGGGACGCGGCCTTCTCGAAGTCCTGCGCGTCGATCGCGCTCTCCTTCTCGCGGCGCACGTCGGCGATCTTCTCGTCGAACTCGCGCAGGTCCGGCGGCGCGGTCATCCGGCGGATGCGCATTCGGGAGCCGGCCTCGTCGATCAGGTCGATCGCCTTGTCCGGCAGGAAGCGGTCCGAGATGTACCGGTCGGCCAGGGTGGCGGCGGCGACCAGGGCGGAGTCCGTGATGGAGACCCGGTGGTGGGCCTCGTAGCGGTCGCGCAGACCCTTGAGGATCTCGATGGTGTGGGGCAGCGAGGGCTCGGCGACCTGGATCGGCTGGAAGCGGCGCTCCAGCGCGGCGTCCTTCTCCAGGTGCTTGCGGTACTCGTCCAGGGTGGTGGCACCGATGGTCTGCAGCTCGCCACGGGCCAGCATCGGCTTGAGGATGCTGGCGGCGTCGATGGCGCCCTCGGCGGCGCCCGCGCCGACCAGGGTGTGCAGCTCGTCGATGAACAGGATGATGTCGCCGCGGGTGCGGATCTCCTTGAGAACCTTCTTCAGGCGCTCCTCGAAGTCACCGCGGTAGCGCGAGCCGGCCACCAGGGCGCCCAGGTCCAGCGTGTAGAGCTGCTTGTCCTTGAGCGTCTCCGGGACCTCGCCCTTGACGATCGCCTGGGCCAGGCCCTCGACCACGGCGGTCTTGCCGACGCCGGGCTCACCGATCAGCACCGGGTTGTTCTTGGTGCGGCGGGACAGCACCTGCATGACCCGCTCGATCTCCTTCTCGCGCCCGATGACCGGGTCGAGCTTGGCCTCGCGGGCGGCCTGGGTGAGGTTGCGGCCGAACTGGTCCAGGACCAGCGAGGTCGACGGGGTGCCCTCGGCGGGCCCGCCGGCCGTGGCCGACTCCTTGCCGCCGCCGGTCTGGTAGCCGGAGAGCAGCTGGATGACCTGCTGGCGCACCCGGTTGAGGTCGGCGCCCAGCTTCACCAGGACCTGGGCGGCGACGCCCTCGCCCTCGCGGATCAGGCCGAGCAGGATGTGCTCGGTGCCGATGTAGTTGTGGCCGAGCTGAAGGGCCTCGCGGAGCGAGAGCTCCAGGACCTTCTTCGCCCGGGGGGTGAAGGGAATGTGACCGGACGGGGCCTGCTGGCCCTGGCCGATGATCTCCTCGACCTGCTGGCGAACGGCCTCAAGAGAAATCCCGAGGCTCTCCAGGGCCTTGGCGGCGACGCCCTCGCCCTCGTGGATCAGACCCAGGAGGATGTGCTCGGTGCCGATGTAGTTGTGGTTGAGCATCCGGGCTTCTTCCTGAGCCAGGACGACAACCCGCCGCGCGCGGTCGGTGAACCTCTCGAACATCGTTTATCGCTCCTCAGAGCGGTCGGGCAGTTCGGGGTCCGTCCCCGCCCTGTCCTTCCGCATGCTAGTCCCGCTCAGCGGCGCGGCCCACGGATTCACTCCCCGGTAGAGGAGCGAGATGCTGCGCGACCAGCCGACACCAATCCCAACCTGGTGTTGGGAAACGGTGTTCCCACAGGTGGGCCGGATGCACCGGATTCCGCTACGCCATCGGCGAACACGTGCCGCCGACGCCGCCGCCGGAACCCCTCCGGCCGGTCGCACATACTGCCCCTGGACGGGCCGAAGAACCCGTCCACCTGCATTCATACCCGGTATCGGGGCGGTTCTCGCGCAGTTTCCGCGGTGGCGGTGTTCGCCTGGCGAGAAGTCGGGCCGCGGTGACGGCGGTTCGACGGCGGACGGGGTGCCGGGCACATCGCCCCGGTGCCGTCCGCGTTGCCGCTTCGCCCCTACAGCGTCGCACGGCCCGTGATTGTTCCGCCGCCCGAGCCGGTGCCCGAGCCGCTGCCCGGGACGGCCCCCGGGGCCGGCCGCGGCGGGCTCCTCCGGGCACGCGCCGCGGGGCGCGGAGGAGACCCCTCCGCGCCCCGTGCGTGTGATGGTGGCGGCCGTCCCCGGCCGCCGGGCCCCGCACCCGCTCCGGCGGGCCCGCGGCGCCGGGATCAGGACGCGTTGGCCTTCTCGTAGGCCTCGCGGACGTTGCTCGGAACGCGGCCGCGGTCGTTGACCTCCAGGCCCTGCTCCTTGGCCCACGCGCGGATCTTGGCGGTGTCCGGGGCGCCGCCGCCGGCCGGACGCGCCGCGGTGCCGCGGCCCGGACGACGGGCACCGGCGAGCCGGCCGCTCTGCTTGCGGCCCTTCTCCACGTACGGCGCCAGCAGGCCGCGGAGCTTGTCCGCGTTGGCGCTCTTCAGGTCGATCTCGTAGGCAACGCCGTCGAGGGCGAACGTCACCGTCTCGTCCGCCGAACCGCCGTCGAGATCGTCTTCAAGAATGACCTGCACCCTCTGTGCCACGGGCTTCCCTTTCCGCTAAACGACCCATTGCCTAAGGAAAGGAAAGCGCCTTTCTCCGGAAAACACAAACCCTTGACCCGGTTGGAGCGGCTCAGAGGTGCAGCAGCATGCGCGAGTTGCCCAGTGTGTTGGGCTTCACCCGCTCCAGGTCGAGGAACTCGGCGACGCCTTCATCGTACGAGCGGAGGAGTTCTTCATAGACATCCGTAGCGATCGCCGCCGGGTCTGTCGTACCATCATCGGTTTCCTGGACCTCGCCGATCTCGACGAAACCGTGTTTCGCGAAGAACGCGACCTCGAACGTCAAGCAGAAAATCCGACGGACGCCCAGCCAGCGCGCGGTCTGCACCAGCTTCTCCAGCAGCAGGTGCCCGATCCCGGTGCCCCGGGCGACCGGATCCACCGCGAGCGTGCGGACCTCGGCGAGGTCCTCCCACATCACGTGCAGTGCGCCGCAGGCCACCACCACGCCGTTGTCGTCCCGTTCCGCGACCCAGAACTCCTGGACGGATTCGAACAGTGTGACTGTGGGCTTGTCCAGCAGAATGCCGTCGCGTGAGTAGGTGTCGATGAGCCTGCGCACTGCCCGCACGTCCGTGGTCCGCGCCCGGCGGATGGTGACCTCCATGGTCGGGACGTTATCGCGCCGCTCCCGGTTCCGTCCCACCGGTATCCGGTCCGCCGTCCGCGGAATCCGCGCCGGCCGGATCGGGCGGGAACAGAGCGGCCACCCGCAAGGCGTCCCGGAGCGCTTCGCGTTGCTCGGGCGACATCAGGCCGAAGAAGTGCACCAGGGCCGCCGCCGGATTGTCACCGGTGGCCCAGGCGTCGTTCATCAGGGCCGCCGTGTACGCCTCACGCGAGGAGACCGGTTCATAACGATAGGCCCGGCCGACCCGCTCGCGGCGCAGCCAGCCCTTTCTGTGGAGCTTGTCCAGGACGGTCATCACCGTGGTGTACGCGATTTCGCGTTCCGACCGCAGATCCAGGAGAACCTCGCGAACCGTGACCGGTCGGTTCCACTGCCACACCCGGGTCATGATGGCGTTCTCAAGTTCGCCGAGTTGCCGGTCCATAGTGCGGCCAGGATAGGGAGTGAATGGGGCAAATCTTGTGAAGTGCGCCAAACCGGCGCGCCGCCACCCCCGGGAATCGGGAATGGCGGCGCGCCGGTCGTTCGGGGCGGCTGACGGGGTCAGTCGAGGTCTTCCTTGGCCCGCTGGGCCCCGCCCTGGCTGCGGACGATGGCCCGCACCAGGAATCCGAAGCCGATCGCCATGACCAGCGGCGGCACGATCGCGCTGACGTAGTCCATCAGGTCACTCCTCCTCGGTCTTCTCCGCCGTCGCGGCGGAAGCCTTCGGCTCCGGCTTCACCAGCGGGAAGAGCACCGTCTCCCGGATGTTCTTGCCGGTCAGCAGCATGATCAGGCGGTCCACGCCGAGGCCGAGGCCACCGGTCGGGGGCATCGCGTACTCCAGGGCGCGCAGGAAGTCCTCGTCCACCTGCATCGCCTCGACGTCGCCGCCGGCCGCCAGCAGCGACTGGGCGGTGAGGCGGGCGCGCTGCTCGACCGGGTCGACCAGCTCGGAGTAGGCGGTGCCGATCTCGGTCCCGAAGATCACCAGGTCCCACTTCTCGGCCACGCCGGGCCGCGAGCGGTGCTGGCGGGTCAGCGGGGAGACCTCGGTCGGGTAGTCCTTGATGAAGGTCGGCCGGACGGCGTTCTCCTCCAGCAGGCGCTCGACCATCTCCAGCACGATCTGACCGTGGCCCCAGTCCTTCTCGAACGGGATGCCGTGCTCGGTGGCCAGCTTGCGCAGCTCCTCGACGCCGGTCTCCGGGGTGACCTCGACGCCCAGGCGGGCCGAGATGCCCGGGTAGACGCCGATCTCCTCCCACGGCTCGGCCAGGTCGATCTCGTGCTCGACGCCGTGCGCGTCCACGCCCCTGATCACCGTGGTGCCCAGCGCGTCCCGGGCCGCGTTGACGATCGTCTCGCGGATCAGCTCGGCCTGGGTGTCGTAGTCGCCGTACGCCTCGTACGACTCCAGCGAGGTGAACTCCGGGTTGTGGGTGGAGTCCGCGCCCTCGTTGCGGAAGTTGCGGTTGATCTCGAAGACCTTCTCGGCGCCGCCGACCACCAGCCGCTTGAGGTACAGCTCGGGGGCGATGCGCATGTAGAGGTCGATGTCGTACGCGTTGATGTGGGTCTTGAACGGACGCGCGTTGGCGCCGCCGTGCACCGGCTGGAGCATCGGGGTCTCGACCTCGATGTAGCCGCGGTCCTCGTAGGTGCGGCGGATCGAGCGGACGACCTTGCTGCGCAGGTGCAGGATCTCGCGGGCCTCGGGGTTGACGATGAGGTCCACGTAGCGCTGGCGGACCCGGGCCTCCGGGTCGGTCAGGCCCTTGTGCTTGTCCGGCAGCGGGCGCAGGCACTTGGCGGTGAGCTCCCAGCGGTCCACCATCACGGACAGCTCGCCGCGCTTGGAGGTGATCACCTCGCCCTCGACGCCGACCTGGTCGCCGAGGTCGATGTCGGCCTTCCAGGCCGCCAGCCGCTCCGGGCCCAGCTTGTCGAGGGAGAACATCACCTGGAGGTCGCCGGTGCCGTCGCGCAGGGTGGCGAAGCAGAGCTTGCCGCCGGTGCGGGAGAGGATCACGCGGCCGGTGACGCCGGCCCGCTCGCCGGTCGCGGTGTCCGGCTCCAGGTCGGGGTGCTTGGCACGCAGGTCCGCGATGGTGGTGGTGCGGGGGAAACCGACCGGGTACGGGTCGACACCGGCCGCCCGGAGCCGGTCGAGCTTCTCGCGCCGGACGCGCATCTGCTCGGGAAGGTCGTCGGTCGCGGGAACAAGGCTCTGATCGCTCACCCCACAAGGGTAGCCAGCCACACACGGTGCTCCGCGCCGGGATTGCCGCGGGGGAGGCCGCGACGGCGGCCTCCCCCGGATCGGACGCGGACGGCTCAGCCGGTGCCGGTGGCGAGTTCGACGTCCTCGGGGGCGTCGTCGGCGGGCGGGGCGGGGTGGGCGGGG
>NZ_LFVW01000244.1:0-15897 GCF_001182915.1 Kitasatospora sp. MY 5-36 | reverse complement strand
GCCGCCGCGCCCGTCGGCGAGGCCCGCGAGCCGGTCCAGGGGCCCGGCCAGGCGGGCGGCGAGGTCGTCGGCGTACGGCAGCGGGCTGACGCCGCGGGCCCGGCGTTCGAACAGCTCCCGGCCGAGCCGCTGCTCCAGTGCCCGGATCTGTGCGGTCACCGTGGACTGGGAGAGGCCCAGCAGGTGCGCGGCCGCGGTGAAGGAGCCCGCCCGGTGCACGGTGAGGAAGGTCCGCAGCTGGTTGAGGTCCAGCGGGCCGGAGCCGGTGGCCGGGCGATCGCTCATGCCCGTGAGCGTACGGGATTCCGATGGCTCGGCGGCGGGCCCGATGGTGGCCCCGATGGTGGGTTCGGCGCTGAGCGCGGCGATTGGCTCGACGGTCCGGGTGAGGTATCGGACTTCCGATGTCTCGCATCGCGTGGCCCATTGGTTCCCGCGGGCCGGGCGCGTCTAGCGTCGACCGCGTGAGCGCCGCGGCGGACCGTCGTGGCGGAGACCGCGGCACCCCCGGAGGCACACCCCCATGGCCGACATCCTGTTCGTCCTGACCGGTTCGAAGGTCTGGACCCTGAACGACGGCACCGAGCACCCGACCGGCTTCTGGGCGGAGGAGGCGGTCGTCCCGTACCGCGCCTTCACCGAGGCCGGCCACCGGGTCGCCGTCGCCACCCCCGGCGGTGTCGTCCCGGTCGCGGACCGGGCCAGCCTGACCGACCCGGCGATGGCCGAGGCACTGGCGGGGATCGCCGAGTTCCGGCAGCCGCTGGTGCTGGCCGAGGTCGACCCGGCCGACTACGACGCCGTGTTCTACCCCGGTGGCCACGGCCCGATGGAGGACCTGGCGGTCGACGCCGACTCCGGCCGGCTGCTCACCCGGGTGCTCGCCTCCGGGCGCCCGCTCGGAGTGGTCTGCCACGGCCCGGCCGCGCTGCTCGCCGCGCGGACCGAGGACGGCGGCTCGCCCTTCGCCGGGTACCGGGTGACCGGCTTCACCAACGCCGAGGAGACCCAGGCCGGCCTGGCGGACCGCGCGCCGTGGCTGCTCCAGGACCGGCTGGTCGGGCTCGGCGTGGACTTCGAGGAGGGCGAGCCCTGGGCGCCGCACGCGGTGGTCGACCGCAACCTGGTGACCGGTCAGAACCCGGCCTCCTCGGCCCTGGTGGCGACCGGGCTGCTGCGGCTGCTGAAGGACACGGGGAAGTAGGGGAAGTAGCGGCGGAACGGCCGGTCCGTGCGGTCGCCCGTGCACGGGAGCTGCCTGAACGGGTGAGGAGCCCACGGCGGGTACGGCGCGGGCGGGTGCCCGCGCCGTACGGCCGTCCTCGGTGCCCGCCCTCGGGCTCCCCGCCCGGCCGGGCCGCCGTCAGTGCAGGTCGTAGGCGGTGAGGGGGTGCCCCGCCCAGATCCGGCGGGCGGCCTGTTCCGGGTAGCGGACGGTCTCCGAGCGGGCGTCCAGGACGCGGGTGAGCTGCTGGTCCGGATCGAAGGCGGGCCACCCCGGGTCGCCGGTGGTGGCGAACCGGACCCAGGCCCGGCGCAGCTCCGCCGACACCCGGACGGCCTCCGGCGGGGGCGGGTCGCCGAGCGACTGCCGCGCCGTCGGGCTGTCCAGGCTGCCGAACGCGAGCGGTACGTCCAGGCCGTGGCAGGCGCCGAGGACGCCGCCGAGGGCGGGGGCGGGCAGGGCGAGCTCGAAGAGGTACGAGGTGCCGCCGGCGGCCGCGTTGGCCTCGGCCAGCCGGAGGGACGGCACCCGGAACAGGGCGTCGGAGCCGACGGCTTCGAGGAGTTCGGAGGGCGTCGCGCCGGGGAGGGCGGACCGGTAGGCGTCCGGGCCGCCCGGCGTCGGCGCGAACGCCTTCAGCATGCGCCGCGCCTCCTCCTCGGTGAAGCCGCCGTGTCGGCCGCTGAGGACGCTGAACAGCCGGAACTCGTCCCGGGTGTGACCGACCAGCAGGTCCACGCCGGCGGTCAGCGCCGACCACGGGGAGCCCGGCAGGACCTCGCCGTCGACCACCGGGACGGTGGCGATGCCGCTCCGTGCCAGTCGGCCCCAGCGTGCGACGTGGTCCGGCAGCGCGGCATTCAGCTCGGTGACCGCCGAGGCCAGGCGCCAGGGGTGCACCTCGGCCAGCGCGGCGGCGGTGGGGACGGTGCCGAGCAGTTTCGCGAGCTCGGCGGTGACCTCGGCGGCCAACGCGGGGGTGCAGTGGTTGCCCGGCACCGAGTGGGCGACGGCCCGCCGGAACAGGCCGCGGGCCGGGTCCATCGCCAGCAGGGCGGCGACCGAGCCGGCGCCCGCGGACTGCCCGGCGACGGTCACCCGGGCCGGGTCCCCGCCGAACCGGGCGATGTTGCGCCGCACCCAGTGCAGGGCGGCGATCTGGTCGAGGAAGGCCCGGTTGGCCGGGGCGCCCTCCAGCAGGGCGAAGCCCTCGGCGCCCACGCGGTAGTTGACGGCCACCACGACCAGCCCGGCGGAGGCCAGGGCGGTCGGGTCGTACAGCGGGTCGCCGGCGGTGCCGGACATGAACCCGCCGCCATGGATCCAGACCAGGACCGGCAGCCCGGCCGCGCCCGGATCGGGCGTGCAGACGTCGAGCGTCAGCCAGTCGGTGTCCTCGGACGACTCGCCGGACCCGGCGGGCATCGGCCCGGACTGGGGGACGACGGGGCCGAAGGCGACGGCCTCGCGGACGCCGTCCCACGGCTCGGGGGCGGCGGGGGCGGCGAAGCGGAGGGCTCCGACGGGCGGCTGGGCGTAGCGGATGCCGCGGAAGACGGCGAGTTCCCGGCCGCCTCGCTGCTCGTGGTGCTGCTCCGAGTGCTGTTCCGGCTCGCGCCGCGGCTCCCAGCGGCCGCGGACGAGTCCTTCGGTGGTGCGGATGACGGGCTGCTCCGACATGTGGACGCTCCTCCCTCGGAAGGCTTCCCACGTTATAGGTCAGCTGTATTATGTCAAGCGTATGGAAAAGATCCCGCAGGGTCCGCGGTTTCCGCGGCCCGCGGGGAGAATCCGAGGAGCCGCCGCCGATGCCCAAGCAGGTCGACCACCGGGAACGCCGCGAGACGATCGCCCGCGCGCTGTGGCGGGTCGTGGAGCGGCGCGGCGCCACGCACCTGACGATGCGCGAGGTCGCCCAGGAGGCGGGCATCTCGCTCGGGCAGCTCCAGCACTACTTCGGCTCCCGGGCGCAGATGCTCACCTTCGCGATGGACTTCGCCGGCGAGCAGAGCGGGCTGCGGGTCGGCCGGGCACTGGCGGAGCTCGGCGAACGGCCGCACCCGCGCGACGTGCTGCGGGCGATGCTGGTCGAGCTGCTGCCCCTGCACGCCGACGCGCGGGCGACCAGCCGGATGAGCGCCGCCTACGTGCTGGAGGCGCTGCACGACGAGGAGGTCCACGCGCGGGCGCGCGGCGGACTGCTCCAGGGGCGGGCGATGGTCGAGCGGATCGTCCGGCAGGCGATCGCCGACAGGCAGCTCGCGGCCGACCGCGACCCGGTGGTGGAGACGGACCTGCTGCTCGCGCTCACCGGGTTCACCACGCTGCTGGAGCTGGACGTGGTCGAGCCCGCCGCCGTGCTCACGGCCGTCGACCGGCACCTGGACCGGCTGTTCGCGGCGCCGGGTGGTGCGGGCGGTGCGGGCGGTGCCGTCGGCGGTCGGTGAGGGGGCGGCGGTCGGTCCGGGGCCCGGGGCCCGGGGCGAGGCGTGGCAGGCTACCCGGGTAGCACCGCCGCCCGCGACCAGGAGCACCGCCATGGACCGACCCGCCGCCCTCCGACCCGCCGCCCTCCGACCCGCCGCCCTGCGCCTCGACGCCACCGCCTCCGGACACCCGGCGGGCATCCTGGACGCCGCCGAGCGGGCCGAACGCCGGGGCATGGACCGGCTGGTGGTCGCCGAGACCGCGTACGACCCGTTCCTCCAGCTCGCCCGGGCGGCCGACCGCACCGAGTCGATCGAGCTGGCCACCGGCATCGCGGTGGCCTTCGCGCGGACCCCGATGACGCTCGCCTACCAGGCCTGGGGGCTGCACGCGGCCTCCGGCGGACGGGCCGTCATCGGGCTGGGCTCGCAGGTCAAGCCGCACATCGAGAAGCGCTTCGGGATGCCCTGGGACCGCCCGGCCGCCCGGATGCGCGAGTACGTGCACGCGGTGCGGGCGATCTGGCACAGCTGGCAGACCGGCGAACGGCTGCGCTTCCGGGGCGAGTTCTACACCCACACGGTGATGACGCCGGTGTTCTCGCCGGACCCGGTCCCGTCCGGGGTGCCGCGCATCCTGCTGGCGGGCGTCGGGCCGCTGATGACCCGGACCGCCGGGGCGGTGGCCGACGGCTTCCTGAGCCACCCGTTCTCCTCCACCGCCTACCTGGCCGAGCAGGTGCTGCCGGGCCTGACCGAGGAACGGGCCCGGGCCGAGGCGGAGGGCACCGCGTGGACGGAGCGGCCGTTCGAGATCGTCGGCAACGTGCTCACCGCCACCGGCCGCACCGAGGAGGAGCTGGCGGCCAACCGGGCCGCCACCCGCGAGCGGTTGGCGTTCTACGCCTCCACGCCGGCCTACCGCCCGGTGCTGGCGCAGCACGGCTGGGAGGGGCTCCAGGAGGAGCTGCACACCCACTCGGTGCGCGGGCGCTGGGCGGAGATGGCCGCGCTGATCGACGACGAGGTGTTCGACGCCTTCGCGGTCTGCGGTCCGGTCGAGGAGGTCGCGGGGGAGATCCACCGCCGCTACGCGGGGCTGGTCACCCGGCTGTCCGTCAGCCTCCCCGAGGACGCCGACCCGGAGCTGGGCCTGGACGTCCTGGCGGCGGTGCGGGCGCTGGGCCGACCGGAAGCGGACGCCGGATGATCGGGATGGACGGCCGACCGGGCACAGGGTGATGAAGTCCGGGCAGATTCGTGCAACGCGTTTCCGGTGGTGAGGGCGGGCGGCAGGATCGCGGTGGCAGGCAGGGCCGTCCCCGCGAGGACCGGCGGCCCCGGACCTGCCGCGTTGTGCGGGGCCTGTCGTGCCGTACGGACCGTTGCGCCGTACGGCCTGTCATGCCTCGGCCACCCGTTGCCGATCGTGGGGGTGCACGCGTGTCCGTGTCCGACAACCGTCCGGCCGACTACGACCTGGCGGAGCGCTGGGACCCCGGAGCGAAGGCGTACGTCGACGCCCTGGCCGACCCGGACGAGTTCCTCCGCGTCTGCGCCGAGCTGACCGGCTTCGACGTGCCCGAACTGCGCTCCACCGGCATGGCGGACGAGCACCACCGCACCACGCTGGCCCACCGGGTCCGCGACGAGCACGCCCTGGTCCACCTCTGGTACGTCGGCGCCTGGCCCGGCGAGGCGCCCTCCTCCGCCCGTGCCCACGACCAGGGGCTGGTCTGGCGGACCTTCCACGCCGTCCCGCCCGGCGCCGCCGCCCCCGGGCACGGCAGCTGGGCCGGCGCGCCCCGGGGCGCCGAGGTTCCGGGCCCCGAGGCCCGGGGAGGGGCGGAGATCCTGGGCGGGGCCGGGACGTCGGGAGGCACCGCATCGCGGGGCACCGGGGCAGTGGCACCGGAGAACGGCGGTGAGGGCCGGTGACCGCCCGTTGGGACGCCGTCGTGGTCGGCGCGGGCTTCGCCGGGACACTGGTCGCCCACCGCCTGGGCGCACAGGGCTGGCGGGTCCTCGTCCTGGAGGCCGGCCGGGCCGCGCCCACCGGCGCCGAGGCCGCCACCGCCCACCGCGCGGCCGGCGGCGGACCGCCCACCTCGCCCTACTCGCACAGCCCCGAGGCGCCGTCACCCGACGTCACCGACCTCACCGGGAACCCGGACGGCGGCTTCACCGCCACCGGCCACCTCCGCCAGTACGGGCCGCTGCCCTACGCCAGCGGCTACCTGCGCGCCAACGGCGGCACCGGGCTGCTCTGGACCGGACTCACCCCGCGCATGCACCCCGAGGACTTCCGCACCGGCGACCTCGGCCACGGCCGCAACTGGCCGATCGGCTACCACGACCTGGAACCCCACTACCGCGAGGCCGAACGGGAACTCGGCGTCGCCGCCGACGCCGAGGAGCAGCGCCGTGCCGTCGGGCTGCCCATCCCCGACGGCTACGACTTCCCGATGCGGGCCATCCCGGCCAGCTACCTCGACCGGCAGCTGGCCCGGGCCCTCGACGGCCGGACCGTCCGCGACCCCGCCGTGCCCGGCCCCGCCCGGCTCGCCGTCACCGCCACCCCGCACGCCCGCAACGGTGTGCCGACCAGGCCCGGCTCCGCCGACGGGCCGCTCTGCGCGGGCAGTTCCAGCTGTGTCCCGGCCTGCCCGAGCGGGGCCAAGTACACCCCGATGCGTACCCAGGCCCGCTGGGCGGCCGGGGTCGAACTGCGCACGGAGGCCGTCGTCAGCCGGGTGCTGGCCGACCCGGAGACCGGGCGGGCCCGGGAAGTCGAGTACCTCGCGGGCGGCACGACCCACCGGGTGACGGCGGACCTGGTCGTCCTCGCCGCGCACGCGATCGAGAACGCCCGGCTGCTGCTCCTCTCCGGTCTGGCCGACCGCAGCGACCAGGTCGGCCGGAACCTGATGGACCACCCGGCCCTGCTCACCTGGGGGCTGATGCCCCGACCGGTCGGCCCCTACCGGGGGCCCGGCTCCACCAGCGGCCTGGAGGCGTTCCGCTTCGGGCCCGGGCGGGACCGCCGGGCACCGTTCCGGATCGAGATCGGCAACTGGGGCTGGTCCTGGGCGGGCGGCGCGCCGGAGGCCGAGGCGGCGTCGCTGCTCGCGGCGGGCCTCCGGGGCAAGGAGCTCCGGGAGCGGCTCGGCGACCGGCTGGGCCGTCAGTTCTCGCTCCAGTTCGAGCTGGAGCAGCCCGCCGACCCGGCCAACCGGGTCACCCTCGACCGGGACCGGCGCGACCCGCTCGGCCTGCCGAGCCCGGCCATCCGCTACGACGTCTCCGAGTACGTCCGCGAGGGCATGGCCTCGGCCCGGGCCGTCTCCGACCAGCTGTTCGCGCTGCTCGGCGCCGAGGACCACACCGCCTACCCGGCGGCCGGATGGCCGGGACGGCTCGAACACCGGGGAACCGTCCACGGCTACCGGGGCGCCGGCCACGCCGGTGGTACCCACATCATGGGCGACTCGCCCGCGAACTCGGTGGTCGACCACTGGCAGCGGTGCTGGGAGCACCCCAACCTGTACGCCGTCGGCTGCGGGTCGATGCCCTCCCTCGGCACCTCCAACCCCTCGCTCACCATGGCCGCCCTCGCGCTGCGCAGCGCCGAGCGGATGCACCGCGACCTGCTGGAGCTGCACCGCCCGGCGGCGGTGGCGCCCCCGGCCGCCAGCCGTGTCCCCGTAGCGCCCGTGTTCTCACCCGCGTTGACCCCGTCGTCGTCCCCCTTGCCGTTCTCCTCGCCGTCCTCGTCCCCCTCGTCCCCCTCGCCCTCGGAGCCCTCATGACCGGCCTGCCGCTGCCGCCCGTACCGGAGCCGTACCACCTGCCCTTCCACTACGGTGCGTTGCACAACGTCGGTGTCGACTACCTGGTCGACCGTGCGCGGGCGAGTGAACTGCTCGCCAAGCGCCACCCCGGGCTGAGCGTCGCCGCCTTCGACGGCGGGGCCTGCGTCTCGCTCAACTTCCAGCTCTACTTCGCCCAGTATCCGAACGGCGGCGGCATCACCCAGGAGCTGGAGATCAACCTGATCGCCCACCCGGTCTTCGCCGAGGAGCGGATGCCGGTGGTCAACTACGGCCAGTACGCCCGGGGTTACGACCAGACCAAGCTGCTCGGCATCGCGCGGCTGCACGTGCTCTGCGACAACCCGCTCGCCATCGACGCCGGGCGCCGGCTGTACGCCGAGCCCAAGCACCCGGGCTGGTTCGAGACCACCCTGCCCTCCCTCAACGCGCCCGACGTGCGCGAACGCTGGTCGGTCTCCTGCCGCCGGGCCGCCCTCGGGCCGGACGGGCTGAGCCGCCACGACGAGGAACTCCTCGCCCTGGACGTGAACCTGGTGGGCCTCACCCCCGAGTCCGTCAACAACACCCCGATCACCGGCTACGGCACCGACGACGAGGGCAAGCTGCTGGCCGGACCGCTCAACGTCTACCAGCCCTACCGCTACTACGCCCTGGACGACCGCACCGCCGACCGCGTCCGGCTCGACCTCGGCAACCCCGCCGAGGAGTCCGCCCGCGACCTCGCCCACCTGATCGCCGACGCCCCGGCCGCCGGGGTCTGGACCTACCAGTCCCCGCCGGTCGCCGCCCACAACCGCGCCTACTACGTCCGGTGACGGCCCCGGGCTCGGCTCCCGTCTTCGCCCCGGGCGGCATCGCCGTACGGCGGGACGTCGCCCACGGCCGGGTCTGGTCGGCCATGCCCTACACCGTGCTCGCGGACAACGGCGACGTCCTGACCCTCACCGCCCGCCCGGGGACGGAGAGCCTGGCCCCGGCCAGCTGGACCGTCGCAGCGCACGCCGGAGACGACGCCCTGCGCCTGGACTGCGTCCACGACCTCGCCTCCGGCCGCTGGGAACTCGACTACTGGACCTGGCGCGACACCGTGGTGCTCAGCCGCTTCACCGCCGGAGTGCCGTTCAGCGTGCACCGTTTCCTGACACCCGACGGCCGGCCGCTGCGCTGGTACGTCAACTTCGAGCGCCCGTACCGCCGGACGGCCATCGGCATCGACACCCTCGACCTCTTCCTGGACCTCATGATCACCCCCGATCTGTCGTCGTACAGCTGGAAGGACGAGGACGAGTACGCCCAGGCCCGGCGCCTCGGCGTCGTTGACGAGGCCACCCACTGACAGCTGGACCGGGCCCGGGAGCTCGCCCTCGCCCAGCTCCGGGACCGCACCGGCCCGTTCGCCCCCGACCCGGACGCCTGGACGCTCCCGCCGGAGGGACCGCTGCCCACCCTCCCGGCCACCGCCCTCAGCACCCCCGCCGGGAAGTGGGATGAGGGCGGATCAGTGGACTGTTAGGGTCGCGCCCCTGCACGAAGGACGGCGAGGGGCAGATGTGACGGCCGAGGCGGACACGATGGGCATGACGGACACGACGGACACGACGGACGACATGGAGGCGCTCAAGCACCTGCATGACGGCGGCGACTACCGGCGGCTCGCCGAACGGACCTCGAATCCCGACGTCCTGCGCCGGCTGGCGATCGGCGAGTACCCGTTCGTCTGGCACGCGATCGCCGACAACCCGGCCGCCCCCACCGACCTGCTGGCGGCCTTGGCCGGGCGCCGGCAGCAGGTGTGGAACGACAATCGCCTCCTTCGCTTGCTCGCGGCCCACCCCGCCCTCACGGGCGAGGCGTTGGACGGCCTGGTCGATCTCGTCGGGGACCGCCTGCGGGAGGGCGACCGCCCGTACGCGGCCGTCCTGGAGCTGGCCCGACGACCGGAGCTGTCGGCCGAGCGGCTGCGCCCGCTCGGCCGACAGCCCGGGGCCTCGGCCAGGCTGCGCCGGGGGATCACCCGGGCGCTGGCGGAGCGCCCGGACCGGTGAGCGCGGGCGGGACCGAGCCGGGCGCCGCGCCGCCCGCCGCCGCCCGCGACCAGCGACCGGCGAGGACGGTGCCGACGATCAGCTGGAGCTGGTGGTAGAGCATCAGCGGCAGCACCATCAGCCCGGCTTGCGCTCCGAACAGGACGGTCGCCATCGGCAGGCCGTTGGCCAGGCTCTTCTGCGAACCGCAGAGCACCGCCGCCACGGTGGCCGACCGATCGAGCCCCAGCAGCCGGGCACCGAGCCCGGTGGCCGCCAGGGCGGCGGCGAGCAGGGCGAGCAGCACCGCGAGCAGCCCGAGCAGTGCCAGCGGGGTGGCCAGGCCCCAGATGCCCTGGGACACCGCCGCGCTGAACGCCGTGTAGACGACCAGCAGGATCGAGCCGCGATCCACCGGCTTGAGCACCCGTTTGTGCCGGGACAGCGGACCGCCGAGCCACGGCCGCAGCACCTGCCCGAGCAGGAAGGGCGCGAGCAGCTGCAGCCCGATCCGCAGCAGCCCGTCGGCGGACAGCTCGGTGTGCGAACCCAGCAGCCAGGCCGCCAGCAGCGGTGTCAGCACCAGGCCCGCCAGGCTGGAGTAGGTGCCGGCACAGATCGCCGCCGGGACGTTGCCCCCGGCGGCGCCGGTGAGCGCCACCGAGGACTGCACCGTTGAGGGCACCAGGCAGAGGAACAGCACCCCGGTCTGCAACGGCCCGGTGAGCGGGACGGGCGTGAGCAGCGCGGTGGCCACGCCGAGCAGCGGGAAGAGGACGAAGGTGGTGGCCACCACCAGCCCGTGCAGCCGCAGGTGGCGCAGCCCGGCCAGCGTCTCGCGGGTGGAGAGCCGGGCGCCGTAGAGGAAGAACAGCAGCGCCACCGCGAGGTCGCAGGCCACCCCGGCGACCCGTGCCGAGGCGCCGGAGGCCGGGAACAGCGCGGCCAGCCCGACCGTCCCGGCCAGCGCCGCCATGTACGGGTCCAGCCAGCGCGGCAGCAGTCTTCGGGAGCGGGGCCCGGAGCCGCGTTGCGTCCGCGCCCGTACCTCCAGCGCCTTTGCCCCGCGGGGCCGCTCCCCGCGCGCCCGGAGCCCTGGTGGCTGCTCCGGGCGCGCCAGGCCGTCGGTCACGGGCCGCCTCCCGTCACCGGGCGGAGGGCGGGCCCGGAGGAGGAACCCGGGCCGAGCAGGCCGCCCACCAGCGAGCCGGCGCCGTCGTGGTCGCTGCCCGCGGAGCCGCTGCCGTTCTGGAGGTTGGCCGTCCGGTCGATCTCCAGCCAGGAGTCGGCGTTCGAGTTGTCCACGACCGTGATCAGCCCGCCACCGGCGGCCGCGGGCGCCGCGGCCCCCGCGAGCAGGGCGCAGGCCCCGGCCAGCCCCAGGGCGGTGGCCCGCAGGGCGGCGGCCGCCGAGGGCTGGGCCGACGAGGGCAGGGCGGGCGAGGGCCGGGCCGGCCTGAGCTGCCCGGCCCTCATGCCGTCACCGCCATCAGCCCCCTGGGGCGCGCGATGTTCCGCTCCAGCAGCTCGGTGGACTCCCGCACGCCGACCTGCTCACGCCCCCCGGACGGGGTGGGCAGCCGCCCGTCGGCGCTCTTCAGCTCGGACAGGGCCTCGTCCATCGCCCGGTGCGCGGCGAACAAGCACGGGGTGCTGTAGATGGCCACGTCCACCCCCAGGGCCGACAGCTCCGAGAGCGACAGCCGGGGCGACTTGCCGCCCGCGATCTGGTTGAACAGCAGCGGCTTGTCGCCGACCACCCGGCGGATCCGGCGGATCCACTCCTCGCTGCGCACGCCGTCCACGAGCACCACGTCGGCGTCGGTGGCGGCGAGCGCCCGGGCCCGGCGCAGGATGTCGGCCTCCTCGGTGGCGTCGGTGCGCGCGACCACCACCAAGTCCGTCCGGTTGGCGAGGACGAGCTCCAGCTTCTCCAGGTACTCCTCCAGCGGGAGCACCAGCTTGCCGTCCGCGTGCCCGCAGCGGCGCGGCCGCTTCTGGTCCTCCAGGATCACGCCCGACGCGCCGATCCGTTCGAGCTTGCGCACGACGTGGCAGGCCACCTCCGGATCGACGTAGCCGTCGTCGATGTCGACCAGCAGGTGGTGCCGAGGGAAGGCCCCGCGCAGCCGTTCGACGAAGCCCACCATGTCGGGCCAGGCGATGAAACCGATGTCCGGCAGCCCGTAGTAGGAGGCCGCGAAGCCGAAGCCGGAGACGAACATGCCGTCGTAGTGCTCGGCCGCGATGGAGGCCGAGTACATGTCGTAGACGCCGATCAGCGGCGTCGCCCCCGGGCCCGCGATCTCCGCGCGCAGCCGCTGCCCGGGGCTGTCCGTTGCCGTGTTTCCGTGGAACAAGGTCTTCTCCTCACTGGGGATGACTTTGCCTGAACTTGGTGCTTACCAGACCGAACTGAGGTGTCATCACTATGCGCTCTTTAAGGTTCCGTGGGCAAATCTTTAAGTGAGATTCACTCGCGAGAGTGAAGAAATGTCGAAGATATGAAAGATGCAAATATGCATATCCACTAAACGCTGTGACGCTCCAGCAGGGTGGTCGGGGTCGGCGCCCCGGAGGCAGGGCTGTCGGAGTCGACTGCCGTCACGTGAATCGCCGGGCGAGCGGTTCTCAGGCCCGGTCGACCATTTTGCCCGTCATGAGCTGCCCTTTCAGCAAGGTGCGTACCCCGCCGCCGACGCTTGCGAATATGCCTCCATCGGCATTCCTGCGGACTTCCACCCGCAATCTGGAGAAGCCGAGTTCGGTGGTGCCCTGGACGATGTCGAACTCCAGGGGCTTGTCGATCGGCCCCGTGTGCGCCAGCCATCCGGCCATTGCCAGTGCGGCCGAGCCTGTGGCGGGGTCTTCCGCGCAAACCGGCTCGGGAACGAAGACCCGAGCGCGGACTTCGGGCATTTGCGGAACGAACACTGCCACCCCGAAGACGCCGGCCAGTCCGGGCACCCTCTCGGCGAGTGCCGCGACCCTGTGCGGCAGGGCCTCGGCCGACTCCAGATCGGCGGCGCTCACCGGGAGGCAGGCGAACCCGAGCCCGGCCGATGCCAATCTCACGGGCCCTGCTGCCGCGTCCGGAGCGAGCCCAACCGCTTCGCATACGAGATCCGGAACGACGGGCGGACCCACCTGGCAGGCCCGTTCCTCCAGTACCGCACCTTCCCCTGTCGGCCCCACCTGCGCGTGAACGATTCCGCCCCGAGTGCGCAGCGCCACCCGGCCGGGCTGGGCCAGGCCCTGCCGCACCGCCACTGCGGCTGCTCCCACGAGGGGATGACCTGCGAAGTCCAGCTCGACGTAGGGGGTGAAGATCCGCACCTCCACCTCTCCTTCGTCATCCCGGCGCAGGAAGACGGTTTCGGGCATGGCCAGGCGGGCCGCCAGGCGTTGCATCAGCGCATCGTCACATGAGGCAGCGCACGTGACCACTCCGAGTGGCCCTCCGGTCAGCGGCTCATTCCCGAACACTTCGACCAGTTCGAATTTCATGCACCCGTCATCGCCGGAGAAGGCCGAGTTGTCGCTCGCGAGTGTGGGGAGCGCAGGGGCGCCGGCGGAGTGGGTCGTCATCGCGGTTCTCTCTTCGAGTGGCTCTGCTGTCATCGGCCGGGCTCTCGTCCGTGGCTGCCGGGGTCGACATTGAGCATGGTGATCATCGGGCCGGCGGGGTCGGTCCGTGGAGGACGGCCGAGGCGAGTGCCGAGTCCAGGGTGCCCAGGTCTGCACGCGCGGATCCGTGCTTGCGTCAGGGCTCCTCATGGATTGGACGTTATATCCAGCCTGGACTAAGTGTCCACCGGGGTTGCCTTCTCGCGAACGGTCCAGTGCGAGAGCAAGATCGATCACGGGGTGCCGGACCCCTGTCGGCAAGCCCCTCCGAAGTGCGCCGCCCGACCCGGACCCGCCGAGCGCGGACGTCCGCACCGCCCACTCCGCGCGTCCACCCTCGAAGGGCACACCGCGGCCCGCAAGGGCAAGGACAGCGGCCGACCGCCCGTCATCACCGACGACACGGTGCACACCGTCCTGCGGCGCCGCGCGGGCGGCGGTCGGTCGAACAGATCCAGCCCGCCCTGATCATCCCCGCCGGCAAGCGGAAGGGGCGGAACCCCTCCGTCGCGAGCATCTACCGGGCGCCGGCCGAGCACGCCAAGCGCGAGGTGTGCCCCGAAGCCGTCGAACAGGCCCACATCGACGTCGCCGTCCTCCAGGTCGGCCAAGTCCCGGTGCCCGCCTCGCTGTCCCGGGCCGAGTGCCACTCTGACCGCAGAGCACTGTCTCTCGCTTCGCCGTGGCTTCGGGGGAGCAGGGCCGTGTACGGGGCGAAGCCGGCGCCGGGGCCCGGCCGGTGAGGTGCGGGCCCCGGTGTGCGAGGGTCAGGCGTGCGGGAGCGGGGGTGCGGCGCGGCGTTCGCGCAGTGTCCGGAGCATTCGGCGGGTGGCCTTGGTCGCGACCGGGGGCAGGAGCTCCAGGGCGAGCCGCCGTGAGGTGGAGCGCTGGATCGGGCCCTTGACCTGGTAGTTGAGGCGCATCACCCGGGCGCCGGCGATGGTGTCCTCGTCGACGGTGTACCCCTCGGCCGGCCAGTCGCGCTTCCGCAGGACGGCCTGGGCGGCCGCCGCGTCGCCCCAGGTGCCGTAGAACTTCATCGGGGTGAGCAGGACCGGCCGCAGTCCGCCGGTGAAGACCGCCTCCCAGACCGCGGCGGAGACGCCCGGGGTGTGCTCGGAGCGGTAGTCGTCCAGGGCGACCACGCCGTTCTCGCCGAGCGCGGCCCGGGCCACCGCGATGTCCCCGGCGACGTGCTCGTAGAGGTGGGAGGCGTCGACGTGGACGAAGCGGCAGCTGTCCGCCCGGACGCGGCCGTCGGCCAGCACCGAGGTCGGGGCCTGCACTATCTCGGGCAGCTCGCCGTGGAAGGCGAGGTAGTTGGCCTCGAAGGCGCTGCGGGTGAGGGTCTTGCGGTAGGACATGTTCATCTCGGCGGCGTTGTCGGCGTCGCCCGCCTCGGAGTCGAACAAGTCGCAGACCGTCAGCCGCTCACCCGGCTGCAGGTGGTCGCCGAGCAGGACGGCGCTGCGGCCGAGGTAGCTGCCGAGCTCCAGGATGTCGCCGGTGACGCCGGCCGCGGTCTGGGCGGACAGCAGGTGGCTGAAGGCGGCCCGGTCGAGGCTGAAGAACCAGCCGGGAATGTCGTCCCGCTTCAGCGGCGCGGAGTGGACTGCGGCCTCGACCGCGGTCTCGGACATGGGCACGGCGGCCTCCAGGGGGACGGCGGGGCGCGGTGGCGGGTCACGCCCGCGGAGGGGGACGCCGAGGACGTGAGGCGGATCATCATAGCGACGCCGGGGCGGGGGAGAGCCAGATGCGGAACGGCCTAAATCCGGCTCTTCGCTCTGCCGTTCGGCAGGGGTTCACGCCTTCGTTTTCGCTCCCGAATCGCCTGGTCGGCCTGGGCCCTCTCTTTCGGATCATGCCGGGCGCACGACGCCGGAGCACGCACCTCGCCGCGTTGTCGTCGGTCGCCGATGCTCCGCATGGACTCCCTCCTCCGCCTTGCGATGCACGCACTCCGACGCCGCACGCTGATCCGACGTGATCCGAAAGAGAGGACCTAGCCTTCCGAGAGCTCCGCCCCACCCGGCCGTTCCAGCTCCGCGACGGTCTCGGACAGCCAGGCCCGCTCGGCCGCCGTGGAGGCCCGGGCGACGAGCAGCATCCCGCGCCGGAAGGGGTTCGGCTCGCGCTCGGCGGTCACCGGCTGCCCCGTCCCGTCGTAGAAGAAGCTGCTCGGGGCGTCCAGGAAGGCCAGTCGGCGGCGGAGCACGGCGGCCTGCCGGGTCGGGTCGGCGAGATGGTGCAGGAACGTGGTGACGGTGAAGAAGCGGATCTGGTCGGTGATCTCGGCCTGCTCCGGGTCGGCCAGGCGGCGCAGCAGTTCGGCCCGCCCCCGCGCCGTCAGCTCCAGCGTCTGCCGCGGTGCGGCGCCGCTGCCCGGTTCGGTGCGGCGGTGCAGCAGTCCGGCCTTCTCCAGCCGGGCGATGGCGGGGTAGAGCGCGCCGTCGCTCACCGGTCGGACATGACCGGTCAGTCCGGTGATCCGGGACTTGAGCTCATAGCCGTGAAGCGGCTGGTCATACAGGAAACCGAGGATCGCGAGCGTCAACACGGCTGGAGCCCTTCGGTCGGAGTGCGCCCTGTGGAGTCGTCATGTTACCTCTTGTCGATGTGCCTCGAAACGATGTATCTCTATTCGAGGCAGGTCGAGAGGGCCGCAGCCGAGCGAGGAGAGCCGAGGCGGGCCGGGGCCCGCCCGGTCACGTACGAGCACCACAGGGGAAGGGAGATTCCCAATGATGTTGTCAAGCCAG
>NZ_LFVW01000243.1:0-2457 GCF_001182915.1 Kitasatospora sp. MY 5-36 | reverse complement strand
CCGAGAGCACGGCCCCGGGCAAGGGGGACCGGCCCACCCCGGACCAGACGCGGCAGAACGGCCGGCAGGAGGGGACGACGACGAAGTCCGAGGGCTCGGCGCCGAAGAAGCCCACCGTGCGGCCGTTCGGTCCCGAGAAGGTGAGGACCCTCGCCGATGGCCCCCAGGACGGGGCGGGGCCGAGGAGCAGCACCTCGGAGTCGGGGATGCGATCCGGCGGCTCCAACGTGAAGACCGTCACCGAGGCCAAGCCGACCGAATCGGGGGCGGGCGGCTCGACCAAGGTCGGATCGTCCACCGAGAAGCCCGTGAGCAAGACGGAACCCTTCTCCGGCCGGGGCGATCGTCTCGGCGGGGGGGCGCGGGTCTCCGAGGACGCCGGAGCGTCGAACCGAACCGGCCCGCGGAGCGGATCCCAGCAGGAGTTCCCGAACGCGGAGACATCGACGAACAGCCGGGGTCCGCAGTCGGAGCTGGCGGCGAAGCAGGAGACCGCGGCGAACGCCCGGATCGCCAAGGCCAAGGCCGAGGCCGATGCGGCGGCAGCGGCGAAGGTGGGTGCGGGGTCCGAGGCCGGCAACGCGGGGGCGAAGGTGAAGTCCGGTGCGGGGGTGGGGGGTTCGGCTTCGTCGGAGCGGGTCAAGTCGCCGTCGGAGTCGGCGGAGTCGGCGGAGATGCGGGAGGCCGCGGCGAAGCGGGAGGCCGCGGGGAAGGCTTGGGTGACGCCCAAGGCCGAGGCCGACGCGGCGGCGGTGGAGAAGCCCGGCGCCGGATCGGCTGCCCGGCCCCGGGTGCCGGAGAAGCCTTCGCCGGAGGCGCGGGGCGAGGAGGCCCGGCTGACGGCGCAGAAGCACGCGGAGGTCATGGACCGCTGGCTGGAGCACAAGCGGCAGGACCCGGAGACCAGGAAGCTGACGGAGCAGCGTGCCGAGGAGGCGCGCCAGGCGGCGGAGAAGCAGGCGCAGCGGCGGGCGGAGGTGGCCGCGGAGCGGCGGGAGCGGGCCGCTGCCGAGCGGGAGGCGTCCGAGCGGACGAAGGCGCAGGTCGCGGAGGCCGAGGCCCGGGCCGACCGCCGGCGAGCGGAGGCGGCGGCCGCCGAGGACGCCCGGTGGCGGGAGCTGTTGCAGGACCTGCGGGACAAGTCGGGTGGGAACTCCGGGACGATCGGGGAGATCTCCTTCGCCGAGGCCAGGGCCCGGATCACCCAGCGGGCCGATGCCGCGTTGCGCAAGCCCATGCGCGAGTACACGGGGCCGGCGGACTTCGAGGCGATGGACCGCTACCTGGCACCCCACCTGGTGGCCGCCGAGGCCGAGGCCTGGCACGAGCTGGCGCGCGAACTCGGCATCAACGTGGGCTCGTTGGCTCGGCAGGGCCTCATGCCGACGTTCCCCCGGAACCTTCCGGAGCGGCCCGGCGGGAGGGTCGCCTTCGAGGCCGAGGCGTCCCCGGTCTCGAAGACCGGACCGGTCGGGGACAAGGGCAAGGGCCTGGCCGTCGAGCCGGTTGAGACTGTCGAGGCCGGCAAGCCCGGCAAGCCCGTCGAGGCCGTCGTGAAGGAGCCCGAGGAGGAGATCACGGTTCTGCGGGCTCCGAACCCGGACGAGACCTGGGCGCAGATGGAGGCCCGGGAGGCCCGCGAGCTGGCGGCGGCGATCGAGCTGTCGACGCGGCTCCGGCAGGAGCCGAGCGGGGGCGGGGGTCCGATCACCTCGGCGTCGGCCGCGTCCGGGAGCCGGACCGGGGCGGCGCTGACGCCCGAGGCCAAGGCGAAGCTCCTCCAGGTTCCCACGCAGGCCCTCGACGAGGTCTCCCCGGCGGAGGGGTCGGCGTCGACTCAGCCGGAGGTGCCCGTCGTCGCGCAGCCGGAGGCGCCTTTCACGGCGCAGGAGTTGATCGACGAGCTGGTCGGCCTGATGCCCGGGGTTCCCCAGGCGCCGGCGGGTCTGCTGGGTCCGGACGTGTTCGGTGACCGGGTCGTCCCGCCCGCTCCGGAGTTCCTCCAGGGCTACGACTACCGGCAGTTGAAGTCGGAGTCCCGGGTGGCGTTCTTCCGGGCGCTGGACCTGGTGCGCGCGACCGCGCCGACGGCCGAGGGGCTCGCCCCGGAGACGCTGGGCCAGCACCCGGAGTCGGTCGTCGAGTCCAGTGGGATCCGGACGATGTCGCGGACTGCCGGTTCGGGGTTTCTGCGGAAGTGGGTGCGCATTCCGCGGCTGGTGCACTCGATCTGGCTGGGTGGTCCGCTGTCGGCGGACAACGAGCACACCGGCCCGTTCATGACCAATGTGCAGGACTCGGCGGACGGTCCGGGCCAGGAGTTCACCCATGTGATCTGGACGGATGTCACCCGTGCCCGGGTCGCCGAGGCCAGGGCGGCCGAGGGGACGGGCGACGACACGCCCGAACTCGCCACCGTACGGGCGATGGTGACGTGGGCGGGGACCCGACCGCGCG
>NZ_LFVW01000242.1:0-13832 GCF_001182915.1 Kitasatospora sp. MY 5-36 | reverse complement strand
CCGTTCATGACCAATGTGCAGGACTCGGCGGACGGTCCGGGCCAGGAGTTCACCCATGTGATCTGGACGGATGTCACCCGTGCCCGGGTCGCCGAGGCCAGGGCGGCCGAGGGGACGGGCGACGACACGCCCGAACTCGCCACCGTACGGGCGATGGTGGCGTGGGCGAGGAGCCGGACGCACCGGAACGTGGTGCTGGTCAACGTCGACGAGGTCTTCTCGGCCGAGGCGCCGATGGGCCTCGAAGCGGCCTACAAGATGGAGACGGCGAAGCGCCTCGGGCAGGGGTACGCCTCGGCGAGCGACATCCTGCGACTGGAGGTCCTCGGCCGGTTCGGCGGGATCTACACCGACGGCGACAACCGCCTCCGGACCGACCCCACCCCGGCGGTCCGGCGGATCGTCGAATCCGACCAGGGCTTCGCCGTCGCCAAGGTCGGCAACGCCGGCATGGCGAACGCGGTGCTGATCGCCCCGGCCGGGCACCGCGCCGTGCGGCAGCACCTGGAGGTGCTGCGCCGCAACTACCTGCGCAGCTCGCACGAGAACACCGTCCGCGGAGGCTACTTCCAGTACCTGGACCGGATGTCCGTGTCCAAGACCGACTTCCGCGAGGCGGACAAGATGGCGGGGGAGGACCCCGTCTGGGTGCAGGGCCACACGGAGGAGCGGGACAAGAACGCGGTCCTCTACCTGAGCGGGACCGGCATCAACATCTGGGCGGACCTGGCGCACGGCCTGGGGCTCAAGGGGCCCGGCAGGCTCCCGGTGGTCGAGCCGGGTGTGTTCGAGATCGGGGTCGGGAACCCCTGGGTGCCGCGCGAGCAGCCGGCCGCGGAGGCGGAGCCGGCGGAGGGCGACCAGCAGCCCGAGGTGCCCGACCGCGCGGCGACACTGCTGGCGGCCCGGAACATCATCAACACGCTGATCCGCGAACTCTCCTACCAGAACGGCAAGTTGGCGCTGAGCGAGGTGGCCGCGCGGGTCGCCCGGCACCCGCAGCCCGCGTTGCTGTGGGACACGGTGATCGGCTTCCTGGCCGGCCACCCCGAGCTGCGGACGCGGGTGCAGTGGCGCACCGTCCAGAAGTACGACGCGGGGACGAGGCCGATCGGCGCCCCGGTGCCGCTCCCGCCGTGGTCCGCCGGCCTCCTGGTGCCCGAGCCCGGGGAGGTCGAGGGGATCAAGACCGGGCGGGGTGTCGAGCGGGTGCGCATGCTGGCGCCCGAGGAGGTGCCGCCGCCCGCCGCGACGGGGGTGCTCCAGGTCCCCACCCAGGCCGTCGACGGTGTGGTCCCGGCGGTGACCGACCTGGACCGGGCCCGCGAACAGCTGGCCGCCGTGGGCGCGGGGGCGGAGGAGCAGGCCGCGATCGGCGCGCGCCTGGACGACCTGGTCGCGGCGCTGGACGAGATCGGTGCGGGTGCGGAGGCCCGGCAGGGTGTCGGCACGGCCTTGCAGATGGGTTCCTTCCAGCAGGCGTTCGCCGGGCTGGGCCAGGCGCAGCGTCTGGAGGTGCTCCGGCTGCTGGCGCAGGCGCTGCGGGACGGGCTGGAGCCCGGCGCGCAGCCGATGCTGGCGCTGCTGGTGACGGTGCTCCTCGCGGCTCAGCAGATCCGGGACGAGGTGCCGGTGGCGGCCGCGGGGGAGTCCCCGCGCGACCTCGCCAGGCGGTTGACCACGTTCGCCGACGGGATCCTCGCGGGCGCGGTCGCCTGGGCCCGTGAGTCGATGCGGGGTGTTCCGACCGCGCCGTACGCGGTGGTGGCGGTGGCGGGCTACGGCCGCACCGACCTGACGCCGGCCGCCGACCTGGACTTCGGTCTGCTCGGCGCCCAGGCGGACGCGGCCTGGCTGCGGTCGCTGACCAACCTGGCGGCCGGCTGGCTGGACCTGGCCCGCCAGTTCCTGCCGGTGAACGGGTCGGCGGCGGCGCCGTTCCAGGCCGACATCATGTGGTTCAACCCCAATCTGGCGGTCTTCGACCCGGAGGCCGTGCTGGAGCACGCGCTCGCCGCTTCGGCGGACGAGCTGACGCCCAAGCACGGTGTCATGCACGACACCCGGCTGATCGAGCTGGCGCCGCTCACCGGCGCCCTCGCCGCCTTCACGTCGCACGAGGGCCAGCGGGAGCTCTTCCGGAGGTTCGCCCAGGAGCGGAGCGGGCGCGGCGACGCCGAGGTGGAGTGGGCCGCCCTGCGGGAGTCGCTCGCCGGCCTCCCGCGTCCGGAGACTCTGGCGCAGGTGAACAGCGTCAACGTCAAGACCGGCTTGATGCGCCAACTGACAGTCGCCACACGGCACCTGTATGCGGCGTACCGGGCGGTGGCGAAGCCGGAGACGCCGTGGCGGCTCAGCACCGGCGAGCGGCTGGAGGAGCTGATCGCGGGGAAGGTGCTGTCGGGGCCGCTCGGCCGACAGCTGGTGGACGCCTATGTGCTCGGCCTGAGTCTGCGGCAGCGGTTGCACCAGGCGTACGGGGGTGAGCGGGACGAGGTCGCGACGGCCCAGGTGGCCGAGCCGCCGAACGGGCTGGAGCGCCTGCTGCCCGAGGAGCAGGAGCAGTTGGCGGCCGCGATCGGGGTGCTGCACGAGGTGCAGGGGAGCCTCGGCGCCCTGTGGTCCAAGGTTCAGTCCTCGGCGCCGTCGCGCTGGAAGACCCTGTTCGGGCGCCGTCCGATGGCGGACCAGTCCGTCGGCCTGGTGCCGGACACGGTCGAGCCGGGTGAGTTGTGGGACGCGGAGCTGGAGCTGCCGCTGGTCGGTGGCGGCAGTGTGCGGCTGGGTGATGTGCAGAGTCTGACCATCGTGGCGCCGGAGACGGGTCTGCCGCAGGGGCGGGCGTTCCATACGGAGGACGAACTCGCGCAGCGGCGTGAGGTGTTGAGGAACTTCGACCTGGGGCGGCGGTGGCTGCTGGAGGTCGACGGGCAGGGACGTGTGGTGACGGGGTACCGGAAGGTGCCGTGGGGGACGGGCGGTCGGCGTTACCTCGCCCTGCTGCACGGCAACCGGGACTTCGCGGTGCTGCCGCTGTCCGGCCCGGTCGGTACGGTGAAGGTCACTGCTACCGGGCTGGCCCGGACGCTGCGGCGCCGGCCGAGTGTCCAGCAGTTGGCGGCGGGTGACGAGATCGTGCTGGCCGCGTGTGACGCGGCGCTGCCCGCTTCGGATGGCGGGCCGTCGCTGGCGCAGGAGGTGGCGAACGCGACGGGTCGGGTGGTGTGGGCGCCGACCGGGAGGATCGCGGCGCTGTCGACCGACCTGGACGCGGACGCGGGCTTCCTGATGTATCCGGCGGCCGACGGCACGCCGGGTGCCTGGATCCGCTTCACCCCGAACGGCGTTGAGTCCGCCCAGGCCTCGGACGAGTCGGTGGGCGCTTCCGAGGCGGGCCCGGTGTCGCGTGGCACGGCCCCCCAGGTGCCGTCCCAGAGCTCGACGGGTGTCGTGATGACGGACGTCGAGGAGACCTCCGAGGGCGAGGAGGAGGACGAGCTCCCGGCCGCGAACTCCCGTACGGACAAGGGCAAGGGCAGGGCCGTCGAGGACGTCGAGGACGTCGAGGAGGAGAACTTCGAGTTCGCGGAGGACTCGGACGGCCTGGAGGACCTGGACGACCTGGAGCAGCTTGATCTGGAGGAGGCGATCGCGCGTTCGCGGCAGCCCCAGTACCCCGGGAACCAGGGCGAGGGGTCGGGGTCGACCCAGGCGCAGGTGTCGACCGTCGTCCAGCCGGAGGCGCCTTTCACGGCCCAGGAGTTGATCGACGAGCTGATCGGCCTGATGCCCGGGGTTCCGCAGGCGTCGGTGGCGCCGGTGGGTCTGCTGGGTCCGGACGTGTTCGGTGACCGGGTGGTCCCGGCCGCGCCGGAGTTCCTCCGGGGTTACGACTACGGGAAGTTGAAGTCGGAGTCCCGGGTGGCGTTCTTCCGGGCGCTGGACCTGGCGAGCGGAACGGCGCCGACGGCCGCGGGGCTCGCTCCGGCGGCCCTTGGCCTGGACCCGGAGTCCGTGGTCGAGGCCGGACGGTTCCAGACGATGCCGCGGAGTACCGGTTCGGTACGTCTGCCGAAGCGGGTGCGCATCCCCCGCCTGGTGCACTCGATCTGGCTGGGTGGTCCGTTGTCGATGGACAACGAGCACACCGGTCCGTTCATGACCAACGTGCAGGACTCGGCCGACGGTCTCGGCCAGGGATTCACCCATGTGATCTGGACGGACGTCACCCGTGCGCGGGTCGCCGAGGCCCGGGCGGCTGCGGGGACGGACCGGGACACGCCCGAACTCATCACCGTACGCGCCATGGTGGAGTGGGCGAAGGCCCGCCGGCACCAGAACGTGGTGCTGGTCAACGTCGACGAGGTCTTCTCGGCCGAGGCGCCGATGAGCCTCGAAGCGGCCTACAAGATGGAGACCGCCAAGGGTCTCGGGCAGGGGTACGCCTCAGCGAGTGACATCCTGCGGCTGGAGGTCCTGGACCGGTTCGGCGGGGTCTACACCGACGGCGACAACCGGCTCCAGGCCGACCTCGTCCAGGAGGTCCAGAGGATCGTCGACGCCGGGCCGGGCTTCGCCGTCGCCTCGGCCAGCATCGCGGACACGGCGCCGACCGGCACGACCGGTACGAGCGCCGCGACCGGCGCGACCACCGGAATCACCAGGAGCACCAGGACCACCAAGGGCGGCCTGGCGAACGCGGTGCTGATCGCCCCGGCCGGCCACCGTGGCGTGCAGCAGCACCTGGAGGTGCTGCGCCACAACTACCTGCGCAGTTCGCACGAGAACTCCGTCCGCGGGGGCTATTTCCAGTACCGGGACCGGGCGCGTATCACCGGTGACGATTTCCGGGAGGCGGACGACTGGGTCAAGAAGCTCCCGGTCGAGGTGCCGCGCCACACGGAGGACAACGAGAAGAACGCGGTCCTCTACCTGAGCGGGACCGGTGTCAACATCTGGGCGGACCTGGCCCGCGGCCTGGGGCTCAAGGGTCCCGACGCGCTCCCCCTGGTCGAGCGGGGCGTGTTCGAGATCGGGGTCGGGAACACCTGGGTGCCGCGGGAGCAGCCGGCGGCGGCCGTCCGGCTTCCCGAGGTGCCCGACCGCGAGGCCACGCTGCTGGCGGCCCGTCGCATCATCAACACGCTGATCCGCGAACTCTCCTACCAGAGCGGAAAGTTGGCGCTGAGCGAGGTGGCGGCGAGGGTCGCCCGGCACCCGCGGCCCGATCTGCTCTGGGACACGGTGATCGGCTTCCTGGCGCACCACCCCGAGCTGAGGGAACGGGTGCAGTGGCGCACCGTCCAGAAGCTTGACGGGGCGACGAAGCCGACCGGCAGTCCGGTCGTCCTCCCGCCGTGGTCCGACAGCCTGCTGGTCAGGGTGGAGGAGGCCAAGCCCAGGGCGGGCGTCGAGCGGGTGCGCATGGTGGCGCCCGAGACTGTGGCGCCGCCCGCCTCGACGGTACCCGCGGCGGGGCTGCTCCAGGTTCCCACCCAGTCCGTCGACGGCGTCGCCACAGTGGTGGAGACCGTCGTTCAGGAGCAGTCCGAGCTGGACCGTGCCCGTGAACTGCTGGTCGCCGTGGGTGCGGATGCGGGGGAGCGGGCCGCGATCGGTGCGGGCCTGGACCGGCTGGTCGCGGCCTTGGACGGGAGCGGCGCGAGCGCGGAGGACCGGCAGGGCGTCGGCACGGCCTTGCAGATGGGGCCCTTCCGGCAGGCCTTCGCCGACCTGGGGCAGACGCAGCGTCTGGGCGTGCTCCAGCTGCTGGCCCAGGCCCTGCTGGACGGTCTGCGGCCCGGGGCGCAGCCGATGGTGGCGCTGCTGGTGACGGTGCTCCTCGCGGCTCAGCAGATCCGGGACGAGGTGCCGGTGGCGGCCGCGGGGGAGTCCCCGCGTGACCTCGCCAGGCGGTTGACCGGGTTCGCCGACGGCATCATGGCGGACGCGGTCGCCTGGGCCCGTGAGTCGATGCGGGGTGAGGCCACCGCGCCGTACGCGGTGGTGGCGGTGGCCGGTTACGGCCGTACCGATCTGACGCCGGCCGCCGACCTGGACTTCGGTCTGCTCGGTTCCCAGCAGGACGCGGTGTGGCTGGAGTCGCTGACCAAGCTGGCGGCGGGCTGGCTGGACCTGGCCCGCCAGTTCCTGCCGGTGAACGGGACGGTGTCGGCGCCGTTCCAGGCCGACATCCTGTGGTTCAACCCCAACCTGGTGGTCTTCGACCCGGAGGCCGTGCTGGAGTTCGCGCTCGCCGGTCCGGGAGGTGAGCCGGGGCCCACACACGGTGTCATGCACGACACGCGGCTGATCGAGCTGGCGCAGCTGCCCGGTGCCCTCGCGGCCGTCACGTCGCGGGAGGGCCAGCGGGAGCTCTTCCGGACGTTCACGGAGGAGCGGGGCTGGCGCCTCGACCCCGAGGTGGAGTGGATCGCCCTGCGGGAGGCGTTCGACCGTCTCCGGCGTCCGGAGACGCTGGCGCAGGCGAACACCGTCGACGTCAAGGCCGACTTCATGCGGCAGTTGACGGTCGCCACGCGGCACCTCTATGCCGCTTACCGGGCGGTGGCGAAGCCGGAGACGGAGTGGCGGCTCAGCACCGGCGAGCGGCTGGAGGAGCTGATCACGGCGCGGGTGCTGCCGGCGGCGCTCGGCCAGAGGCTGGTGGACGCCTACAGGTTGGCCCTGAGTCTGCGGCAGCGGCTGCACCGGGCGTACGGGGGTGAGCAGGACAAGGTCGCGACGGTGGCGGCGGCCGGGCCGCTGAACGGGCTGGAGCGCCTGCTGCCGCAGGAGCAGGAGCAGTTGGCCGTCGCGCTCGGGGCCCTGCGTGATCTGGAGGGGAGCCTCGACGCCCTGTGGGTCAAGGTCAGGCCCCCGGCCCAGGCTCCGTCGCGCTGGAAGAACCTGTTCGGGCGCCATCCGGTGGCGGACCAGTCCGTCGGCCTGGTGCCGGACACGGTCGAGCCGGGTGAGTTGTGGGACGCGGAGCTGGAGCTGCCGCTGGTCGGTGGCGGCAGTGTGCGCCTCGGTGACGTCCAGAGCTTGACCATCGTGGCACCGGGGACGGGCCTTCCGCAGGGTCGGGCGTTCCACACGGAGGACGAACTCACGCAGCGGCGTGAGGTGTTGAGGAGTTTCGATCTGGGGCGGCGTTGGCTGCTGGAGGTCGACGGGCAGGGCCAGGAGGTCACCGGGTACCGGAAGGTGCCGTGGGGAACGGGTGGGCGGCGTTACCTCGCGTTGGTGCACGGGAACCGGGACTTCGCGGTCCTGCCGCTGTCCGGCCCGGTCGGTACGGTGAAGGTCACTGCTACCGGGCTGGCCCGGACGCTGCGGCGCCGGCCGAGTGTCCAGCAGTTGGCGGCGGGTGACGAGATCGTGCTGGCCGCGTGCGATGCGGCGCTGCCGGCCTCGGATGGCGGGCCGTCGTTGGCGCAGGAGGTGGCGAACGCTACCGGCCGGGTGGTGTGGGCGCCGACGGGGAAGATCGCGGCGCTGTCGACCGACCTGGACGCGGACGCCGGGTTCCTGATGTATCCGGCCGCCGACGGTACGCCGGGTGCCTGGATCCGCTTCACCCCGAACGGCGTTGAGTCCGCCCAGGCCTCGGGCGAGCCGGTGGGCGCTTCCGAGGCGGGCCCGGTGTCGCGTGGCACGGCTCCCCAGGTGCCGTCCCAGAGCTCGACGGGCGTCGCGACGACGGACGTTGTGGAGGAGCAGCCCCTTCTCCCCGAGAATCAGGGAGAAGGGTCGACCCAGGCGCAGGCGCAGGCGCCGGAACCACCCTTCACCGCCCAGGAGTTGATCGACGAGCTGGTCAGCCTGATGCCCGGCGGCCCGCAGGCGCCGGCGGCGCCCGCGGATCCGCTGGAGGCCATGCTGGGGCCGGACCTGTTCGGCGACCGGGTGGTCCCGCCCGCCCCGGAGTTCCTCCAGGGGTACGGCTACGACCAGTTGAAGTCGGAGTCCCGGACGGCGTTCTTCCGGGCGCTGGACCTGGCGAGCGAGGCGGCGATGCCGACGGCCGAGGGGCTCGCCCCGAAGGCCCTGGGCCAGGACCCGGAGTCCGTCATCGAGTCCGGGGCGCTCCAGACGGTGCGTCGCAGGTCGGGGTCGATGCACCTGCCGAAGCGGGTGCGCATTCCGCAGCTGGTGCACTCGATCTGGCTGGGCGGCCCGTTGTCGGCGGGCAACGCGCACACCGGCCCCTTCATGGCGAACGTGCAGGAATCGGCCGACGGTCTCGGCCGGGAGTTCACCCATGTGATCTGGACGGACGGCACCCGTGCGCGGGTCGCCGAGGCTGCGGCGGCCCTGGGGACGGACGGCGACACGCCCGAACTCGCCACCGTACGGGCGATGGTGGCGTGGGCGAGGAGCCGGACGCACCGGAACGTGGTGCTGGTCAACGTCGACGAGGTCTTCTCGGCCGAGGCGCCGATGAGCCTCGAAGCGGCCTACAAGATGGAGACCGCCAAGGGGTTGGGGCAGGGGTACGCCTCGGCGAGCGACATCCTGCGGCTGGAGGTCCTGGACCGGTTCGGCGGGGTCTACACCGACGGCGACAACCGGCTGTTGAAGAACCCCGTTCCCGAGGTCAGGAGGATCGCCGACTCCAAGCGGCACTTCGCCGTCGCCACGGCCAGTCTGGCGGATGCGCCGGGCGCCAGGAACGGCACGACCGCCAGGGGCGGCCTGGCGAACGCGGTGCTGATCGCCCCGGCCGGGAACACGGCCGTGCAGGAGCACCTCAGGGTGCTGCGAAGCAACTACCAGCGCAGTTCGCACCAGAACACTTTCCGCGGGGAGTACTTCCGGCCCCGGGGGCAGGAGGACAACACCGAGGCCAACTTCCAGCAGGCGGACGTGGTGGCGGGGCCCCCGGTCTGGGTCCAGAACCACACGGAGGAGAACGAGAAGAACGCGGTCCTCCACCTGAGCGGGACCGGTGTCAACATCTGGGCGGACCTGGCGCACGGCCTGGGGCTCAGCGGCCCCGGTGCGCTTCCCGTGGTCGAGCGGGGCGTGTTCGAGATCGGGGTCGGGAACACCTGGGTGCCGCCGAGGCCGTCGGCGGTGCCGGGCGCCCAGCTGCCCGAGGTGCCCGACCGCGCGGCGACGCTGCTGGCGGCCCGTCGCATCATCAACACGCTGATCCGTGAACTGGTGTACCAGAACGGGAAGTTGGCGCTGAGCGAGGTGGCGGCGAGGGTCGCCCGGCATCCGCGTCCCGAGCTGCTGTGGGACACGGTGATCGGGTTCCTGGCCCGGCACCCCGAGCTGCGGGACCTGGTGCGGTGGCGCACCGTCCGGAAGGTCGGCGCGGGAACCGGGCCGGCCGACCAGCCGGTGGCGCTCCCGCCGTGGTCCGCCGGTCTCCTGGTGCCCGCGTCCGAGCCGGTGGCGGGGGTCACCGCCGGGTCGGATGTCGAGCGGGTGCGCATGCTGGCGCCCGGGGAGGTGCCGCCGCCCGCCGCGACGGGGGCCGTGGCGGGGTTGCTCCAGGTACCGACTCAGTCCGTCGATGGCGTGGTCCCGGCGGTGACCGACCTGGACCGGGCCCGTGAGCAGTTGGTCGCCGCAGGCGAGGGTGAGGCGGAGCGGGCCGCGATCGGCGCGCGCCTGGACGACCTGGTCGCGGCGCTGGACGAGAGCGGTGCGGGCGCGGAGGACCGGCAGGGTGTCGGCCGGGCCCTGCAGATGGGTGTCTTCCAGCAGGCATTCGCCGGGCTGGGTCAGGCGCAGCGCCTGGACGTGCTCCGGCTGCTGGCCCAGGCGTTGCGGGACGGCCTTCAGCCCGGCGAGCAGCCGATGGTGGCGCTGCTGGTGACGGTGCTCCTCGCGGCTCAGCAGATCCGGGACGAGGTGCCGGTGGCGGCCGCGGGGGAGTCCCCGCGTGACCTCGCCAGGCGGTTGACCACGTTCGCCGACGGCATCATGGCGGACGCGGTCGGGTGGGCCCGTGAGTCGATGCGGGGTGAACCCAGCGCGCCGTACGCGGTGGTGGCGGTGGCGGGCTACGGCCGCACCGACCTGACGCCGGCCGCCGACCTGGACTTCGGTCTGCTCGGCGCCCAGGCGGACGCGGTGTGGCTGGGGTCGCTGACCAACCTGGCGGCGGGCTGGCTGGACCTGGCTCGTGCGTTCCTGCCGGTGAACGGGACGGTGCCGGCACCGTTCCAGGCCGACATCCTGTGGTTCAACCCCAACCTGGCGGTCTTCGACCCCGAGGCCGTACTGGAGTTCTCGCTCGCCGCTCCGGGCGAGGAGCCGCAGCCCAAGCACGGTGTCATGCACGACACCCGGTTGATCGAGCTGGCGCCGCTCACCGGCGCCCCCGCCGCCGTCACGTCGCGGGAGGGCCAGCGGGACCTGTTCCGGAGGTTCACGGAGGAGCGGGGCCAGCGCCTCGACCCCGAGTCGGAGTGGCTCGCCCTGCGGGACGGGTTCGCCGGTCTCGTGCGCCCGGAGACCCTGGCGCAGGTGAACAGTGTGGACGTCAAGGCCGACTTCATGCGGCAGTTGACCGTCGCCACGCGGCACCTGTATGCCGCGTACCGGGCGGTGGCGAAGCCGGAGACGCCGTGGCGGCTCGGCACCGGCGAGCGGCTGGAGGAGCTGATCGCGGCGCGGGTGCTGCCGGCGGCGCTCGGCCAGAGGCTGGTGGATGCCTATCTCCTGGCTCTGAACCTGAGGCAGCGGCTGCACCGGGCCTACGGGGGCGAACGGGACAGGGTCGCGACCGCGCAGGTGGCCGAGCCGCCGAACGGGCTGGAGCGTCTGCTACCGGAGGAGCAGGAGCAACTGGCCGCCGCGCTCGGGGCCCTGCACGAGGTGCAGGGGGGCCTGAATGACTTGTGGACCAAGGTCAAGGCCTCGGCCCCGTCACGCTGGAAGAACCTCTTCGGGCGTTCCCGTCCGGTGGACCAGTCCGTGGCGCCGGTGGTCCACAGTCCGGTGGTGCCGGGCACCGTGGAACCGGGTGAGTTGTGGGACGCGGAGCTGGAGCTGCCGCTGGTCGGTGGCGGCAGCGTGCGGTTGGGCGATGTCCAGAGCTTGACCATCGTGGCGCCGGGGACGGGTCTGCCGCAGGGTCGGGCCTTCCACGCCGATGACGAACTCGCGCAGCGGCGCGCGGTGTTGAGGAGTTTCGACCTGGGCCGGCGGTGGCTGCTGGAGGTCGACGGGCAGGGGCAGGAGGTCATCGGGTACCGGAAGGTGCCGTGGGGCACCGGTGGACGGCGTTACCTCGCGCTGCTGCACGGCAACCGGGACTTCGCGGTGCTGCCGCTGTCCGGTCCGGTCGGTACGGTGAAGGTCACGGCGACGGGTCTGGCCCGGACGTTGCGGCGCAGGCCCAGCATTCAGCAGTTGGCGGCGGGTGACGAGATCGTGCTGGCCGCGTGCGACGCGGCGCTGCCCGCTTCGGACGGCGGGTTGTCGCTGGCGCAGGAGGTTGCGGACGCGACGGGTCGGGTGGTGTGGGCGCCGACGGGGAGGATCGCGGCGCTGTCGATCGACCTGGACGCGGACGCCGGGTTCCTGATGTACCCGGCCGCCGACGGTACGCCGGGTGCCTGGATCCGCTTCACCCCGAACGGCGTTGAGTCCGCCCAGGCCTCGGACGAGTCGATGGGCGCCTCCGAGGCGGGCCCGGCGCCGCGTGCCAGCGTTCCCCTGGTGCCGTCGCAGAGTTCGACGGACGTCGCGATGACGGGCGTCGAGGAGACGGACGTCGAGGGCGAGGAGGAGGGCGAGCTCCCGGCCGCGAACTCCCGTACGGACAAGGGCAAGGGCAGGGTCGACGAGGCCGCCGAGGAGGACCTGGACGACCTGGAGCGGCTTGATCTGGAGGAGGCGATCGCGCGTTCGCGGCAGCCCCAGTACCCCGGGAACCAGGGCGAGGGGTCGGGGTCGACCCAGGCGCAGGTGTCGACCGTCGTCCAGCCGGAGGCGCCTTTCACGGCCCAGGAGTTGATCGACGAGCTGATCGGCCTGATGCCCGGGGTTCCGCAGGCGTCGGTGGCGCCGGTGGGTCTGCTGGGTCCGGACGTGTTCGGTGACCGGGTCGTCCCGGCCGCCCCGGAGTTCCTCCAGGGGTACGACTACGGGAAGTTGAAGTCCGAGTCCCGGGTGGCGTTCTTCCGGGCGCTGGACCTGGCGAGCGGAACGGCGCCGACGGCCGAGGGGCTCGCCCCGGAGGCCCTGGGCCTGGAGCAGGGTTCGGTCGTCGAGTCCGGACGGTTCCAGACGATGTCGCGGAGTACCGGTCCGGCGTTCGGGCGGAAGCGGGTGCGCATCCCCCGCCTGGTGCACTCGATCTGGCTTGGCGGCCCGTTGTCGATGGACAACGAGCACACCGGCCCGTTCATGACCAATGTGCAGGACTCGGCGGACGGCCCGGGCCGGGGGTTCATCCATGTGATCTGGACGGATGTCACCCGTGCGCGGGTCGCCGAGGCCAGGGCGGCCGCGGAGACGGACCGGGACACGCCCGAACTCGCCACCGTACGCGCCATGGTGGCGTGGGCGGGGACCCGACCGCACGGGAATGTGGTGCTGGTCAACGTCGACGAGGTCTTCTCGGCCGAGGCGCCGATGAGCCTCGAAGCGGCCTACAAGATGGAGACCGCCAAGGGCCTGGGGCAGGGGTACGCCTCGGCCAGCGACATCCTGCGACTGGAGGTCCTCCGCCGGTTCGGCGGGGTCTACACCGACGGCGACAACCGGCTCCAGGCCGACCCCGCCCCGGTGGTCGAGCGGATCGTCAACGCCCGGCGGAGCTTCGCCGTCGCGAAGGTCGGCAACGCGGGCATGGCGAACGCGGTGCTGATCGCCCCGGCCAGGCACCCGGGTGTGGAGCAGCACCTGGAGGTGCTGCGCCGTAACTACCTGCGCAGCTCGCACGAGAACACCGTCCGCGGGATGTACTTCCAGTCCCGCGACCGGGCGCGCATCACCGCCGAGGAGTTCGAGGAGGCGGAGGAGTGGGTGGGGAAGGTCCCCGCCGAGGCGCAGCGCCACACGGACGACGGGGAGAAGAACGCGGTCCTGTACCTGAGCGGGACCGGTGTCAACATCTGGGCGGACCTGGCGCACGGCCTGGGGCTCGACGGCCCTGAAGCGCTCCCGCTGGTCCCCTCGGAGATCTTCGAGATCGGCACCGGGAACACCTGGGTGCCGCGGGAGCGGCCGGTGGCGGCCGTCCAGTTGCCCGAGGTGCCCGACCGCGAGGCCACGCTGCTGGCGGCCCGTCGCATCATCAACACGCTGATCCGCGAACTCTCCTACCAGAGCGGTAAGTTGGCTCTGAGCGAGGTGGCCGCGCGGGTCGGCCGGCACCCGCGGCCCGATCTGCTCTGGGACACGGTGATCGGTTTCCTGGCCCGGCATCCCGAGCTGCGGGAGCGGGTGCAGTGGCGCACCGTCCAGAAGTACGACGGGGCGACGAAGCCGGTCGGTACTCCGGTCGTCCTCCCGCCGTGGTCCGACAGCCTGCTGGTCAGGGTGGAGGAGGCCAAGCCCAGGCCGGGCGTGGAACGGGTGCGCATGCTGCGGCCCGAGGACGTGCCGCCGCCCGCCGCGACGGTGCCCACCGCGGCACCGGCGGGGCAGCAGCAGGCGACCGAAGAGGAGGAGGCGACCGGACAGGAGGCGACCGGACAGGAGGAGACGGCCGACGGCCAGGCCGGTCAGGCACCCGGCCGGCAGTTCCACGCGCCGACCGGCGGCACCGACGGCACCGACGGCACCGACGGCACGACGGCCGGCACCACCGCGCCGACCCGCGGCACACCCCAGCAGCAGGCCGCGCCGCAGCCGCCCGC
>NZ_LFVW01000241.1:0-16108 GCF_001182915.1 Kitasatospora sp. MY 5-36 | reverse complement strand
GCCCGTCCTGCGCCGGGGCGAACCCGGCCACCGCGAACCCGCGCCGGGTCCGCTCGTCCCGCCCCGCCGCCGACCCCGACCCGGCCGCCTCGGCCCCACCCACGTGCGCCACTGTCCCCGCCCGTCCCTTCCGGTCCTCGCCCCGCCCGCGACCTGCGCGGACGTTTCATCGGGGGGAGTGACGTACGGGGTGGCGCGGTGGTTCCGGGAGGGGAGGGTCCGCTTGCGGGTCGCGGGGGTGGTGCGGGGGCGGCGGGGCGTGCGTGGGGCGCGGGGCCGAGGCGGAGCCCGTGGGGTGCGGGGTAGCGTGGGGCGGGTGAACGATCTTGGGGGGAGCGGTTCCCGGGCGCTTCGGCGCACGCGCCTGGCGGCCGCGTCGGCGGCGGTGCTGACCGTGGCGGCCGGGCTGGGTGTGCGGGCCGTGTTCGGCGGGGACTTCGCCAAGTGCGCCGGGGACGCGCTCTACACCGTCCTCCTGTACGCCCTGCTCGTGCTGGCCGCGCCGAGGCTGCGCCCCGGCCGGGCCGCCGCCGTGGCCGCCGCGCTCAGCTGGGCCGTGGAGCTGTTCCAGCTGACCGGACTGCCGGACGCCTGGGGGCGGCACAGCACCCTGGCCCGGCTGGTGCTGGGCTCGACCTTCAACCCGCCGGACCTGCTCTGGTACCTGGTCGGCGCGGGCTGCGCCGGGGTGCTCCACCGGGTGCTGCGGACCTCCCGGGTCGCGGCACCCGGCGGAGCCGTCTGAACGCGGCCGCCCGGGCCGGGCGAGCGGCCCGACGGACCGTCAGAGCGGGAGCAGGTCCGGCCGCTTGGGCTCGACGTGGTCGCCCGAGGACTCGCCGCGCAGGCGCCGGCCGACCCAGGGCAGCAGGTACTCGCGGGCCCACTGGATGTTCTCCCGCCGCTGGTCGGCGGGGGTGAGCGCCTGGGCCTCCGGCCACGGGGCCTCCGGGTCCTGCGCGGTGCGCAGGCCCAGCGAGCGGGCGGCCAGCAGGGCGACCCGCTGGTGCCCCTCGGGGGACAGGTGCAGGCGGTCCTCGCTCCACGCGCGGCGGTCCTGCACCGCGCGCAGCGACCACAGGTCGGCCACCTTGCAGCCGTTGCGGTCGGCGACGGCGCGCATGTGCCCGTTGTAGGTGGCGATCTTGCCGCGCAGGTGCTTCAGCAGCGGCACGTCCTTGGTGTCGAAGCCGGTGCAGATCAGCACCGTCCCGGCGCTTTCGGTGAGTTGGACGACGGCGGCCTCGAAGCGCTCGGCCACCTCGTCCGGGTCGGCGCCCGGCCGGAGGATGTCGTTGCCGCCCGCGCAGAAGGTGACCAGGTCGGGCTGGAGGCGCTGGACCTGCGGCACCTGCTCGGCGGTGATCTGGTCCAGCAGCCGGCCGCGCACCGCGAGGTTGGCGTAGCGGAAGGCGCCCGGCGGGCGCCCGTCGGCGAGGATCCCGGCGAGGCGGTCGGCCCAGCCGGCGAACCTGCCGTCGACGCCGGGGTCGTTCAGACCCTCGGTGAAGCTGTCGCCGATGGCGGCATACGAATCGAGGTCAAGGGTCTCCTGGAGATTCGGCATGAAAGAGATAGTTCACCCAATCAAGTGACCTACGCCACCGTAGGTGACTCCGGCGGCACGTGAGATGGACCACGTGCCCCCGTGGGCCCCTCCCGCCCGCAGAGAGCCGGCCCCCGGAAAGCACAAGATCCGCGCCCCCTTCCGCTTTCCGGCCGGCCCGGCGGATGCTCGAAGGGAGCGGCCGGTCCGGCCGCCGTCCTCCCGGGGGAAGGCATCCATGACCACCGACCCGCGCCCCGACCCGCCCGAGAACTGGTCCATCGACGACCGGTGCACCAACTGCGACGTCGCCCGGCAGCTCGCGCCCGACCTGGTCCGCGAGCACGCGGGCCGCTCGGTGCTGGTCCGCCAGCCGCGCGACGCGGCCGAGCGCCGGCAGCTGCTCGCCGCCGCCCACGCCTGCCCGACCCGTTCCATCCGCCCGGGCACCGGGCCGCTGGACCGGGCCGGGGACCCGTTCCCGCTGGCCCTCGCCGACGACCTGCTGCTGCTCGGCCACAACTCCCGGCAGACCGCGGGCGCCAACTCCTACCTCTGCCGCCGTCCCAGCGGCTGGGTGATGGTCGACACGCCGCGCTACAGCGAGGCCCTGGCCGCCCGGTACGCCGCGCTCGGCCCGGTCACCGACGTCCTGCTCACGCACCGCGACCACGCCGTGCACGGACGGGCGTACGCCGACCGGTTCGGCGCCCGGCTCTGGATCCACGAGGGCGATCTGGCGGCCGCCCCCGACGCCGACCGGGTGCTGCGCGGCACCGCGCCGACGGAGGTCTCGCCCGGCCTGGTCGCCCACCCGTTCCCCGGCCACACCCGGGGCAGCGTGCTCTTCGTCGCGGACGAGCGGTACTGCTTCAGCGGGGACAGCCTGTACTGGTCCCGCACCACCGGGGACATCGAGGTGGCGGAGTCGGTCACCTGGTACTCGATCGAGGAGCTCGCCGCCTCGCTGCGGCGCGGCCTCGGCGTGCTGCGCTTCGAGTGGCTGCTGCCCGGCCACGGCGACCGGCGCCGGATGCCCGCCGAGGAGGCGGACCGCCGGCTGCGGTCGCTGGCCGAGCGGTGCCGGGAGTTGCGGCCGAGGCCCGTGGACTTCGGCGCGGTCCGCTGGTAGTCGGCGGCCCGCCGGTACGGGACGGCCTGCCGCTGGCCGGTAGCCGGTAGCCGGTGGCGCGGTCCGCCGGTCGACGCCGGAGGGTCGGTGCGCCGGTGCCTGCGCCGGGTGCGCGGGGGCGTGCGACCGCCGGGAGCGCCCACCCGGGTGTGCGAACGGTTCCGTCGGGGCAGCCGCCTTGGGAACGAAGGTGTTCGGCCCCGTGAACCCCGAACTCCGTGCGACGAACTCCCCGCGATCCAAGGATGGTTGAGCCATGCTCACGCAGACCCCGGAGCGCCACGCCCGGCCTCGGCGCTACCTGATGTGCCGGCCGACGCACTTCACCGTGGACTACGCGATCAACCCGTGGATGGACCCCGCCCAGCCCACCGACACCGCGCTCGCCCTGCGCCAGTGGGAGCGGCTCTACTGGACGTACCGCCGGCTCGGCCACACCGTCGAGCTGATCGACCCGGTGCCCGGCCTGCCCGACATGGTGTACGCCGCCAACGGCGCCACCGTCCTGGACGGCCGTGCCCTGGTCGCCACCTTCCGCTACCCGGAGCGGGCCGCCGAGTCGGAGGCCTACCTGGCCTGGTTCCGCGAGCGCGGCTACCGCGAGGTGCGCCGGGCCGGGCATGTCAACGAGGGCGAGGGCGACCACCTGGTGGTGGGCCGCCGGGTGCTCGCCGGGACGGGCTTCCGCACCTCGCGCGCCGCGCACGCCGAGGCCGGGGAGCTGTTCGGCGTCCCGGTGGTCAGCCTGACCCTGGTCGACCCGCGCTTCTACCACCTGGACACCGCGCTGGCGGTGCTCGCCGACGACCACGTCATGTACTACCCGGAGGCCTTCGACGCCGACAGCCGTTCGGTGCTGCGCGCGCTCTACCCGGACGCGATCCTCGCCGACCGGGCCGACGCCGAGGTGTTCGGGCTCAACGCGGTCTCGGACGGCCGCCGGGTGCTGCTGCCGGAGGCCGCCAAGAACCTGGCCGGCCGACTGACCGAGCACGGCTACCAGCCCGTCCCGGTGGACGTCTCGGAGCTGCTGAAGGGCGGCGGCGGGGCGAAGTGCTGCACCCTGGAGCTCAGGCCGGAGTGACGGTGTCGCCCCCGGCGCCGCCCCGGATTCCGTCCGGCTCCGGCGCCGCGGTGACCAGCAGCACCTCCAGGGTGCGCGGCCCGTGCACCCCCTCCACCCGGTCCAGCTCGATGTCGCTGGTGGCGGACGGCCCCGAGATCCAGGTCTGCGGCCGTACCGGATCGAGCCGGGGCAGCGCGAGCGGCACCGAGGCGACGACCTGCTCCGGGGCCCGCACCACGCAGACGTGGTGGTCGGGGACGAGCGAGAGCAGCCGTCGCCCCTGGCCCGGTCCGGCGTCCAGCACGATCGTCCCGGTCTCGGCGACGGCCAGCGCGCAGCCGGTCACCACGCTGTCCACGGCGTCCAGCCGGGCGGCGGTCAGCGTCCCGTCGTCCGGGAGGAGTTCGACCCCCTCGGCCTCGGCCGCGGTGAGCCAGTCGGCCGGCAGCCCGGCCGGCACCACGACCGTCCGGCTGCCCCGCTCCGCCAGCAACCCGGCGATCCGGCGCGGCAGTTCGTCCTCGTGGCAGCGGTGCACCAGGGCCCGGTAGTCGGCCAGGTTGCGGTGCAGCAGGTCGAGCACCGCCGCCGGGTCGTCCGTCGGCACGTGCGCGGTCAGGTAGTCGCGGGGCAGCGGCTGTTCGGCCACCCCGGCGGCGTCGCCGAGGGCGGCCCGGATCCGGCCGAGCACCAACTCCCGGGAGTTCGAAGGCCGTTCGGGCCAATCGGATGCGGTCATGCGCGGTTCCTCCGCCACCAGTCGCGGAACGGTTCGGCCGGCACCTCCGGCAGGTCCCGGGTGTCGGTCCAGGCCCGCCCGGGCCCGGGCAGCCGGCGCGGGTGCAGCGACCGGGTGCGCCCGGCCAGCCGCTCGGCGGCGGCGAGCGCCGCCGGGTGGTCCAGCACGAACCCGGCGGCGGCCATCGCGGCCCGCTCCAGCGGGTGCCCGCCCTGCTCGGCGACCCGCTCGCGCAGGTGCACCAGCACCTCGGGGATGTCGATCGCCACCGGGCAGACCTCGTAGCAGGCCCCGCAGAGCGAGGAGGCGTACGGCAGCGAGGCGTCCACCGGGCTCGCGGTGCCGCGCAGTTGGGGCGTCAGGATGGCGCCGATCGGCCCCGGGTAGACCGAGCCGTAGGCGTGCCCGCCGGCCCGCTCGTACACCGGGCAGACGTTGAGGCAGGCCGAGCAGCGGATGCAGCGCAGCGCCTGGCGGCCGACCTGGTCGGCGAGCGCGGCGGTGCGGCCGTTGTCCAGCAGCACCAGGTGGAACTTGGACGGGCCGTCGCCCTCCGTCGTCCCGGTCCAGAGCGAGGTGTACGGGTTCATCCGCTCGGCGGTGGAGGAGCGGGGGAGCAGCTGGAGGAAGACCTCCAGGTCCCGCCAGGTCGGCACGACCTTCTCGATCCCGACCACCGAGATCAGCGTGCGCGGCAGGGTGAGGCACATCCGGCCGTTGCCCTCGGACTCGACCACCACCAGGGTGCCGGTCTCGGCCACCATGAAGTTGGCGCCGGAGACGGCGACTTCGGCGCGCAGGAACTTCTCCCGCAGGTGCAGCCGGGCGGCCTCGGCGAGTTCGGCGGGCGAGTCGGTGAGGCCCCTGGGCGCCGGGCGGCCCCAGGAGGCCATCCGGTCCGCGAAGACCTGCCGGATCTCCGCCCGGTTGCGGTGGATCGCCGGCACCAGGATGTGCGAGGGCCGGTCGTCGCCCAACTGCACGATCAGCTCGGCGAGATCGGTCTCGTAGGCGGTGATCCCCTCGGCCGCCAGCGCCTCGTTGAGCTCGATCTCCTGGGTGGCCATCGACTTGACCTTGACGATCTCGGTCCGCCCGGTGGCCTTGACCAGTCCGGCGACGATCCGGTTGGCCTCCTCGGCGTCGGCGGCCCAGTGCACGGTGCCGCCGGCCGCCGTGACGGACTCCTCCAACTGCACCAGGTAGCGGTCGAGGTGGCGCAGCGTGTGGTCCTTGATCGCCTTCCCGGCGGCGCGCAGCCGGTCCCAGTCGGCGAGTTCGGCGACCGCCCGGGCCCGCTTGTCGCGGATGGTGCGGGTGGCGTGCCGCAGGTTGGCGCGCAGCCGCTCGTCCCGTACGGCCTTGGCGGCGGCCTGCGGGAAGGCGGGCATGCCGAGGAACGTACCGCTCACACGGGCCTCCAGGGGTGCTCCTCGGTACTGGCCAGGATCTCCGCCAGGTGCAGCGGCCGCAGCGGCGCGCCCCGGCGGCGCAGGGTGCCGCCGAGGTGCAGCAGGCAGGAGTTGTCGGCGCCGCAGAGTACGCGGGCACCGGTGCCGAGCGCGTTGGCGATCTTGTCCTCGGCCATGGCCGCCGAGACCGCCGCGTTCTTGACCGCGAAGGTGCCGCCGAAGCCGCAGCACTCCTCGGCCCCGGGCAGCTCGACCAGCTCCAGGCCCTCGACGGCGCCCAGCAGCCGGCGCGGGCGCCCGCCGAGGCCGAGCAGGCGCAGGCCGTGGCAGGAGGGGTGGTAGGTGACGGTGTGCGGGAAGTACGCGCCGACGTCCTCGACGCCGAGCACGTCGGTCAGGAACTCGGTCAGCTCGACCACCCGGGGCACCAGGTCGGTGGCCAGGTCGGCGAGTTCGGTGCCCCGGCCCTCGGTCGCCGCCCTGGCACCGATCCGGGGGTAGTTGTCCCGGACCATCGCCACGCAGGAGCCCGAGGGCGTCACCACGTGGTCGTACCCGGCGAAGGCCTTCGCGGTCCGCCGGACCAGCGGCTCGCAGCCCCTGCGGTAGCCGGTGTTGTACTGCGGCTGCCCGCAGCAGGTCTGCCCGGCGGGGAAGTCCACCGTCACGCCGAGCCGTTCCAGCAGCCGGACGGTGGCCACCGCCGTGGCGGGGAACAGCGCGTCGTTGACGCAGGTGGCGAACAGCGCGACCCGCATCCGGGCTCCCTTCTGCCGAACCGGACCCCCGCCGGACGCCCGAACCGCCGGACGGTCGAATCGCCGGATGCCGAACTGCCGGACGCCGGAAGCCGATCGGCACCGGACCGCTCGTGATCGTACCGAGCGGACCGGTGCCGCGGTGGGACTTCGGCCGTGCGACCTCGGCCGGGGACGTCAGCCTCCGGGCCTCAGGGCCTCACGGCCTCAGGCGCCGAGCCAGAGGTCCGGCCCGAACACCTCGTAGTGGATGTCCGCCGCCGGGACGCCCGCGGTCAGCAGCTGCTCGCGGACGGCGCGCAGGAAGGGGAGCGGCCCGCAGAGGTAGGCGGTGGTGCCGGCCGGGACCTCGACGGTGGAGAGGTCCACCAGGCCGGTGCGCTCGGCCGGCCACTCGCCGAGCGGCCGCTCGTAGAAGACGTGCGAGTCCGCGTTCGGCAGGTCGGCGGTGAGCCGTGCCAGTTCGGCCCGGAAGGCGTGGCTCAGCTGGTCGCGGTCGCCGTGGACGGAGACGATCCGCCGGGTGGAGCCGGTGGTGGCGAGGTGGTCGAGCATGGCGGTCATCGGGGTGTTGCCGATGCCGGCGGAGGCGAGCAGCACCGGGCCGTCGCCGTCGGCCAGGGCGATGTCGCCCAGCGGGGGCGCCAGTTCGACGGGGTCGCCGGCCTTCAGGTGGTCGTGCAGGTGGCCGGAGACCTCGCCGCCGTCCTCGCGCTTGACGCTGAAGCGCAGGGCGCCGTCGGCGCCGCCGGAGAGGCTGTACTGGCGGATCTGCCGGGCGCCGTCGGCCAGTTCGGTGCGCACCGAGACGTACTGGCCGGGGCGGAAGGCCGGGACGGGGCGGCCGTCGGCGGGGCGGACCAGGTAGCTGGTGACGGCCTCGGTCTCCTGGTGGCGGGCGATCACGGTGTAGGGGCGCCACAGGTCGGCCGGGTCGCCGCCGGCGGCGGCCTCGGCGCGCAGCCGGTCCTCGACGGCGATCAGCGCGTTGGCCATCAGCCAGTAGACCTCGTCCCAGGCGGCGGCGACCTCGGGGGTGACGGCCTCGCCGAGCACCTCCACGATGGCGGCGAACAGGTGCTCGTGGACGATCTTGTACTGGCTGCTGTCGATGCCGACGGAGACGTGCTTGTGGGCGATGCGGGCGAGCATCGCGTCCGGCCGCTGGTCCGGGTCGGCGATCAGGGCGGTGGCGAAGGCGGCTATCGAGCCGGCCAGCGCCTCGCGCTGGGTGCCGTTGGCCTGGTTGCCCCGGTTGAAGAGGTCGCGCAGCAGCTCCGGGTGCGCGGCGAACAGCCGGTCGTAGAAGCGCGGGGTGATGTCGCCGATGGCGGCGCCCACGACGGGCAGGGTGGCCTCGATGACCTCGGTGGACTTCGCGGACAGCATCAGTCGGGCTCCTAACTGGTATTTGAGATTCGCATTAAAGGCTGTGAAAGAGGCGCGCGGCCCCGGTGGGCCGATCGGCCGGTGGGTCCGGCGGTCTCGGTGGGTCCGGCAGTCTCGGTGGATCCGGCGGTGCCGGTGACGCCGGTGGGTCAGGCGGTGTCGGCGGGTCTCGCGGTGAGGCTGAGCAGGACCGGCCCGGTGGGGGAGGCCACCAGGTCGTCGATGGAGAGGTGGTCGAGCGCGGCGAAGAACGCCTCCTGGGCGCCCCGCAGTGCTCCGCGCAGCCGGCACGCGGCCCGCAGCGGGCAGGGCGGGTCGTCCTCGCAGCCGACCACGTCGCCGACCCCCTCCAGCTCCCGCAGCAGCAGTCCGAGCGAACCGGTCCGCCCGGCGAAGGTGAGCATCAGCCCGCCGCCGCGACCGCGCCGGGCCTCCACCACCCCCAGGTGCTGCAACCGGCTGACCACCTTCGCCGCGTGGGTGTACGGCACGCCGACCGACGCGGCCACCTCGCGGGTGGTCGGGTTGTCGCCCTCGCCCAGGACGGCCAGTCGCATGGCGATCCGCAGGGCGATGTCGGTGCTCTTGGTCAGCCTCACGTTCGGAACGCTATCGAATGCGACTCCGCAACTCCAATTTTCTGCACGACGCCGATCGAGACCCCGGTCACGTCGATCCGGAGCCCTCGGCCCGGTCGGGGCCGTGGCGGGTCCGTGCACCCTCGCGCGGCGATCGGATCTGAACATTTGGCGACATTAGTAGTCACTCCCTGACGGAAAGTCAGGGCGGCTTCTACGCTTCCCCCGGCTCCGAACCCACCACAGCACCACCACACGTTCGTCCGTGCCGAGCAGTTGGAGAGACCCGTGAGAACACCCCGCACACCCCGTCGTACCCGGACGGCCGTGGCCGCGATATCCGCGACCACGGCCGCACTGCTGTCGTTGCCCGCGACCGCCGAGGCCGTCACACCGCCGCCGGCCGTCGCCGCGCACCTGGCGGTGGCGCCGTACCCGGCGGGCGTCGCGCTGACGCCGGACGGCGGCCACGCCTATGTGACCAGCCAGAGCAGCGGCGCCGTCAGCGTGCTCGACACCACGAGCAACACCGTGTCCGGCGGCTTCACCGCCGGGTCCGGCTCGTACGCCGTGGCCGTGTCGCCCGACGGGCACCGGGCCTACCTGACCCACCACCTGGACAACACCGTCAGCGTCGTGGACACCGCGACCGACGCCGTCACCGCGACCGTCCCGGTCGGCGCCCAGCCCTGGGGCCTCGCCCTCGCGCCGAACGGCTCCCGCGCCTACGTGAGCAACGCCGCCGCCAACACCGTGAGCGTGCTGGACACGTCGTCCGACACCGTGACCGCGACCGTGCCGGTCGGCGCCGAGCCGCACGGCCTGGCCGTCTCCCCGGACGGCACCCGGCTGTACGTCGCCGCGTCCGGCGCCAAGGCCGTCACCGTGGTCGACACCGCGAGCGGCACGGTGAGCGGCACCGTCCCGGTCGGCCACGGCGTCTTCGGCCTCTCGCTCAGCCCGGACGGCACCCGGTTGTGGACCGCCGACGGCGACGACGGCACCGCCGCCGTGATCGACACCGCGGCCGGTACGGTCCTCGGCACCGTCGTCGTCGGCTCCGGCCCCTACGCGGTGACCGTCTCCCCGGACGGCACGGCGGCCTACGTCTCCAACTACGCCGACAACACCCTGAGCGTGGTGGACACCGCGAGCCGGACGGTCACCGCGACCGTCCCGGTGGGCGCCAGCCCGTACAGCCTGGCCCTGACAGCCGACGGGCGGCACGGCTACCTCGCCGACTTCACCGGCAGCGCCGTCGACGTGGTGACCTTCCCGCTGCCGGTGCCGGACGTGACCGCGATCAGCCCGAACGGCGGCTCCGGGACGGGCGGCACCGCGGTGACCATCACCGGCACCGACCTGGCCGGCGCCACCGCCGTGACCTTCGGCGCGGCCGGCGCCGCCACCTCGTTCAGCTGCACGAAGACCAGCTGCACCGCGACCGCCCCCGCCACCACCGTCGCCGGAGCCGTGGACGTGCGGGTCACCGGGCCCGGCGGCACCAGCGCGGCCGTCGCCGCCGACCGCTTCACCTACACGGCTCCGGCCGCCCACCTGGGCGTCGCGCTCACCGCGACCCCGGTCACCGGGCTGCTCTCCAGCCGGGTCGACTACACCGTCACCCTCACCGGCCAGGGCCCCGACCCGGTGACCACGGCCACCGTCGCCGCCGACCTGCCCGCCGGGCTGACCACCACCTCCGGCGACTGCACCGTCGCCGCCGGGAAGCTGAACTGCGCGCTGACCGCGCCGCTGGCCAAGGGCGCGAGCACCACCCGGCACTTCTCGGTCGGCGTCGGCCTGCTCACCCTGCTCCGCAGCTGGGACGTCACCGTGGCGCGCACCGCCGGGGCGCCCGCCGACCCGTCGCCCGCCACCAGCCGGGCCACCCGCAGCTGCTCCGCGGTGCTCGGGCTGCTGATCACCTGCAAGTAGCGCACGGGCAGCCGCCCCGGGCCCCGCCGGAACCCTCCGGCGGGGCCCGGGGCGCGAAAAGCCCTGGACCAAGTGTCCGATCCGGACGTACAGTCCAGGCATGTCCTCGGAAAACCCCGACCCCCGCGTACGGACCTGGTCCCCGGTCTGCCGCGCGGTGGCCCTGCTGCTCGGCCCGTACGCCGAGGTCGTACTGCACGACACCGCCACCGACCGGGTCCTCGCCGTCTGGAACCCGATGACCCCCCGGGCCCCCGGCGACCCGTCACTGCTCGGCGAGCTCGACGGGATCGACCCCTCCGCCCCCGACGTCTACGGCCCGTACGCGAAGCTGCTGCCCGACGGACGCCGGCTCTCCTCCGTCAGCGCCGTACTGCGCGACGACGACGGGAAGCCCACTGCGGTGCTCTGCGTCAACCTCGACCGCGGCCCGCTGGAGCAGGCCGCCGCCCTGCTGGCCGGCTTCGCCGCCCCCACCGCGCCGCGCCCCGAACCGCTCTTCGAGCGCGACTGGACCGAGCGGATCAACGACGTGGTCGGCGGGTACGTCCGCGCCCAGGGCCGCCCGCTGGAGCGCTTCACCCGCGAGGACCGGCTCGCCGTCCTGGGCGAACTCGACCGGGCGGGAGTGTTCGCCGTCCGGCGCGCCGTCCCCGTCGTCGCCACCGCGCTGCGGATCTCCCGCTCCAGCGCCTACAGCCTGCTCGCCGAGCTCAAGCAGCACCCCGCGGGCCCTGGCGAGGAGGACCACCAGTGACCAGGCTCCCCGACTTCCGGCTCGAAACCCACTTCTCGCGCTGGGAGTTCACCGCCCGCCACCACCTCACCGCCTCCGACGCGCAGACCATGACGATGGCCGAACTGCTCGCCCTGGCGGGCCCCGAGGACCGCGAGGCCTGGGACACCCTGGCCCTCGGCTACACCGAGACCTTCGGCGACCCCGGGCTGCGCCGCGCCGTCGCCGGGATGTACGAGCGGGTCGGCGAGGACGACGTGATCTGCTTCGGCGGCGCCCAGGAGGGGCTCAACCTCGCCATGCAGGTCCTGCTCGAACCGGGCGACCACGCGGTGGTGCTGACCCCGAACTACCAGTCCGCCGAGACCGTCCCGCTCTCGCTCTGCGAGGTCACCGGCGTCGCGCTGGACCCGGAGCGGGACTGGGCGCTGGACCTGGACGCGGTCGAGGCGGCGCTGCGGCCGAACACCAGGGTGCTGTCGGTCAACTTCCCGAACAACCCGACCGGCACGGTGATCGACACCGCCGACTTCGTCCGGCTGGCCGAGCTCTGCGACGAGCGCGGCGTCCGGCTGTTCTCGGACGAGGTCTACCGCGGCCTGGAGCGCGACCCGGCCCGCGCCCTGCCGCAGGCCGCCGACCTCTCCGAGCGGGCCCTCTCGCTCAACGTGACCTCCAAGTCGCTCGGCCTGCCCGGCCTGCGGATCGGCTGGATCGCCTGCCGGGACCAGGAGCTGCGCTCGCGCCTGGAGCGGGCCAAGCACTACACCACGATCTGCAACTCGGCGCCGAGCGAGGTGCTGGCCCGGATCGCGATCACCGCTCGCGACCGCATCCTGGCCCGCAACCGCGCGATCATCGCCGGGAACCTGCCGCTGTTCGACGCCTTCTTCGCCGAGTTCGCCGACCTCTTCGAGTGGCGCGCGCCGGACGGCGGCTGCGTCTCCTTCCCGCGCTACCTGGGCCCGGATGGCGTGGAGGAGTTCTGCACCGCGCTGGTCGAGCAGGCGGGCGTGCTGCTGCTGCCCGCCGGGATCTTCCGCTCGGAGCTGACCCCGACCCCGGTCGACCGGTTCCGGATCGGCGTCGGCCGCCGCGACCCGGGCCCGGGCCTGGCGGCCTTCGCCGACTGGCTCCGCAAGCGCTGAGCGGCGCTTCCCGTGCTGAGCGGCGCTCTCAGGCTGAGCGGTGCTTCCCGTGCTGAGCGGTGCTCGCGGTACTGAGCGGCGTCTCCGTACGGCGAAACGGCCGGGGCGCCGGCCACCGAGGGGAGTCGGTGGCTGGCGCCCCGGCCGCCACGGCCGTCAAGGCCGCTGCCCGGGAGTGCTCAGAGCTTCTGCCAGGCCGGCTTGGCCGCGTAGGTGTCGCGGAAGTAGTCGGCGAGCTTGAGGCGGGAGGCGGCCGCCTCGTCCACCACGACGGTGGCGTGCGGGTGCAGCTGCAGCGCCGAGGCGGGGACGACCGCGGAGAGCGGGCCCTCGACGGCGAGCGCGACGGCCTCGGCCTTGGCCTCGCCGGTGGCGAGCAGGACCAGGTGGCGGGCCTCCAGGATGGTGCCGATGCCCTGGGTGATGACGTGGTGCGGGACCTCGTCGAGGCTGTCGAAGAAGCGGGCGTTGTCCTCGCGGGTCTGCCGGGTCAGGGTCTTGATCCGGGTCCGGGAGGAGAGCGAGGAGCAGGGCTCGTTGAAGCCGATGTGGCCGTCCGTGCCGATGCCGAGCAGCTGGAGGTCGACGCCGCCGGCCTCGGCCAGCGCGCGGTCGTAGGCGGTGGCGGCCGCGGCGATGTCGGAGGCGTTGCCGTCCGGGCCCAGGAAGGAGTCCTCGGTCAGGCCGAGCGGCTCCACGACCTCGCGGAGCACCACCGAGCGGTAGGACTCCGGGTGGCCGGCGGGCAGGCCGACGTACTCGTCCAGCTGGCAGATGCGCGCCTCGGCGGCGTCCAGTCGGCCGTCGCGGACCCGCTCGGCCAGGGCCTGGTAGATCGGCAGCGGGGTCGAGCCGGTGGCCACGCCGAGCAGGGCGTCGGGCTTGTCGGTCAGCAGATCGGTGATCGCCGCGGCGATGAGTTCGCCGGCCGCACGGGCGTCAGGGACGATCACGATTTCCATACTGGGTCCACCGTTCTGAGGCGAGGCTGAGGTCTAGACCTCCAAGGTCTAGACCAGTTTGCCGTGAAGGGGTGCCCCAGGTCCACCCGGGTCCGCGTTCCGGATGATCTCCGCCACCGCCTCTTCTGCCTGATCGGGACGGCTGCCGCCCGATCGGCATGGCCGGGGCCGGTCGTCGGGACGGGATGTCCCGGCGGCCGGCCCCGGTGGTGGTGCTCTTCACTGCTTCCCGCCCCCCTGGTCGTCCGGACGGCTGCCCGGTCGTACGGACGGCGTGGGGGTGGCGGGTGCGGTGCCTCGGCGACCCCGCGATCAGAACGGGCGGGTACAGGTGGTGACCTGCTTGGCGACGTCCAGCGCGGGGCCGGCGGTCGCGCAGATCATGCGCGGGGCACCGGCGGTCACCCGCGGGGTGACCGCCTTGGCGGAGCCGAACCGGACGGTGGTCGCGGAGGCGACCGCCTCCCAGGGGCTGCCCCAGGCGGCCTGGGTGCGGACCTCGACCCGAACCAGCGTCAACTGGCCCGGGTCCGCGCTGACCTGGGCGACGCCGACGATGCCGGCGCCGTCGGCCTGGTGCGAGATGCAGGGCTGGTTGAGCACCGTGGCGCAGAGCGCGGTGTCGGTGTCGGACGTCGCGGTGGCCGCTATGGCCGGGGCCGCCGTCAGGCCGGCGATCCCTGCTGCCGCCATCACCACAGCTGCGATCCGAGCGCGCATGATACGAACCTCCTTGGAAATTAAGGGAATCTCACTCCTTGAGATGAGTCTTGCACACATCGTGAACGTGTTGTGTGTGCGTTGCGTCACACTCATGGTGACCGTTCAACTACATCCTGCAACCATTCCTCATCTGTTCAGCACACGGACAACTCCAGTCCTGACGGATGATCAGTTCATGGGTGGAAAAGGGCGGTTCCTCACCCGTCCGGGTGGCGGGTTTGCCCCCGGGGCGAATAGGACGGATACCATCGACCCCATCCCGCGGAGGTATCGACCCGATCCCACGGAGGTGCCGCGTGGACACGGTCATCGTCCAACTGCCCGGCCCCGGGCCCGGGATGAGGCCCGGTGGGGCCCCCGGCCTGCTGCGGATGGGCCCGGGCGAGACCGCGGTGTTCGGGCGCGGGGAGCCCGGCCGACCGGTCCCCATCCCACTGCCCGACCAGGGCGTCTCCCGCCGGGCGGGGGAGGTGGTCGCGGCCGAGGACTACTGGCGGCTGTCCAACTTCAGCACCTCGGTCACCTACGTGGTGGAGAACCTGGAGGGCGCGGGGGAGCACGTCAAGGTCGCGCCCGGCCGGCTCGGCGCCCCCGTCCCGTTCGAACTCTCCCGGGTGCTGCTGCCCGCGCTCGGCGAGCCCGCGGCCCTCAAGGTCTTCGCCCCGCAGCACGCCTACCTCGACGGGCGGCCCGGCGGCGCCGACGGCGAGCACACCGTCAGCCCGTTCGCCCTGGACCCGACCGCCAAGTACTTCCTGGTCCTGCTCGCGCTCTGCGAGCCCCGGCTGCGCTCGCCCTCCGCCGCCGCCGTCCCCGGGGTGACCGAGGTGCTCGCCCGGCTACGCGCCCTGCCCGGCTGCCGCGGGCTGAGCCGCTCGGCGGTCAACTACCACATCGACTACCTGGTGGAGGCCAAGCTGCGGCTGCGCGAGCCGTACGAGGAAGGGCCGGCCGGCGGCAAGCGCGAGGAACTGGTGGCGCTGGCGCTGAAGTTCGACCTCGTCCGGGAGGAGCACCTGGCCCTGCTCCCGCCCCGGCGCCCGGTCGCCCGGCCGTGACGCCCGGCGCCCCGTCCGAGCCGTCGCCGGGGTCCGAGCCGGAGCCGGAGCCGTCGCCGCGGTCCGAGCCCGAGCCGGAGCCGGGTTCCGACCCCGGGCCGTCCGGGGGCCCGTCCTTCGCGGTCCCGGAGGGCTACCCGATCGCCGGCTACCGCCTCGGCGCCTTCCTCGGCGCGGGTGCCTGGGGCAGCGTGTACGCCGCCGAGGGCCCCGACGGGAGCCAGGCCGCCGTCAAGATCCTCGGCGCGGCCCGGTTCGCCCCCGGCCAGCGCCGGACCGTGGCCCGGATGGCCCGCAGCGAACAGCGTTTCAGCCGCCGCGCCGACCACCCCCACCTGATCCGAACCCTCGCCGTGGCCACCGTCGAGGACCCGGACCACCCGGCGCTCGACGGTGCCGTCGCCCTGGTGATGGAACGCGCCGCCGGCAGCCTCCAGGACCTGCTGGGCGAGGCCCGCCCCGGTGCCGCGGTGCCCGGCGCCGAGCGGATCCTGGCCGAGGTCTGTGCCGGGCTGAGCCACATGCACCGGGTCGGCTGGGTGCACGGGGACCTGAAACCGGCCAATGTCCTGCTGATGCCCGACGGCACCGCGAAGATCGCCGACTTCGGCCTCACCGCCGAGCTGGAGGGCACCCACGCCTACGCCCCGCCGCTGGGCTCGCCCGACCACGTCCCGCCCGAGTGGTGGTCCGAGCGCACCGGCGCCCGCGGCATCGCGGTGCGCCCCAGCGCCGACGTCTGGGCCTTCGGGGTGATCGCCCACCAGGTGCTCACCGGCGGCCTGCACCCCTTCCTCGGCGCCACCAGCCGGGCCCGCTCGCTGGCCGCCCAGGCGTACGCGCGGGGCGCCGCGCCGCTCCGGCTGCACGAGGCGCTGCCGGTGCGCTGGCGGCCGGTGGTCGCCGCCTGCCTTGCCCCCGGG
>NZ_LFVW01000240.1:0-11034 GCF_001182915.1 Kitasatospora sp. MY 5-36 | reverse complement strand
AGTTCGCGCAGGTGGCGCAGGGCGGGGCCGGGTGCGGTGGGCGGCCGGGTGAGCGCCGCGGCCAGCGCGGCGGCGTCCGGTTCGCCCTCGGGGGTGCGGACGATGCCGTCCAGGAGGTGTACTTCGGCGCTCGGGTCGGCGTCCAGCAGCGCCGCGGCGGCCCGGCGGCGCAGGGCCTCGGGATCGCCGTCGACGGCGGGGACCAGGTAGGCCAGCAGGCCGGGGCGGCCGTTCTCGTGCTCGACGGGCAGCAGCGCGCAGTCGGCGATCTCGGGGCGTAGCAGCAGCCGGGCTTCCAGGGTGCGCAGCCGGCCGTGGTCGGGACCGGTGGGACTCATGATTTCGGCACCTTTCGGATCGGTGCCGGGGCGCGGGTGTGGGCCGCCCCGGGTCAGGGAGGGGGAGCGGAGGTGAGTGGCGCGTACGGCGCGGGGGCGCCGGGTGTGCGGAGGTGTGCGGGTACGCGGGTGCGCGGAGGTGTCCGCGGACGTGCGGTGGTGTGCGGTGGCGGGTGGAGGTGTGCCGTCTGCTCAGCGGCGGCGGCGGGCGCGGGCGACCATCACCAGGAAGGCGAGCGCCAGCACGATCGGGACGGCGTGTGAGACGCCGACCACGGTGAGCGGGCTGAGCACCGCGAGCAGCGAGCCGCTCAGCAGCATCCCGGTGCCCATGCCGACGTTCTCGGCGGAGGTGAGGATGCCGAAGGCCTCGCCGCGCCGCTCGTCGGCGAGGGCCTGGATCCGGGTGGTGTAGGAGATCTCGGTGAAGCCGTCGCCGAGGCCGGCGCCGATCGCGACCAGCAGGAAGAGCGGGGTCGGCAGGTCGGTGAAGACCAGGATGAAGCAGGCGGACATCAGACAGGTGCCCAGCGCGAAGCCGCGCTCGCCGGGCTCGATGCCCCGGCGCAGCATGAACCGGGAGACCAGCTGCTGGGCGCCGAGGTTGCCGATCGCCCAGGTGGCCCAGAAGGTGCCGAGCAGGGCGGCCGGGTTGTCGGGCGACGACTGGTTGGCGAAGACCGGCAGGCTGATGTTGTGGGCGGAGGAGCCGAAGGCGTCCAGCAGCCGGATCCCCGCCATGGCGCCCACCACGGGGGCGGCCCGCAGGACGACCAGGGCCTGCCACCGGGGGCGGCGCTTGCCGGTTGTCGGGGCGGGGTCCTCCGGCGGGGCCGCGGGCTCCTCCGCCTTCGCGGCCCGGGTGGGCAGCGGCAGCCGGACCACCAGTGCCCCGAACAGGACGAAGCTGGTCGCGTCGATGAGCAGCGCGGCCCGGAATCCGGCCCAGGCCACCACCACGCCCGCGGAGGCGAAGCCGAGCACCATCGCGGTGGAACGGCAGCTCGCCATCAGGCTGTTGGCGCGGGCGCGGCGTTCGGCGCCGACCATCTCGGGGATGCTGGTCCGCAGGGCGACGGCGGCCACGGCGGCGGCGCCGCCGAGGACCACGGCGAGCGGGTAGAGGACGGGGATGCGCAGCGAGGCCGGGACGAGGGCGACGACGACCAGCGCCAGCGCCTGGGCCAGGGCGCAGCCCGTCATCAGCCGCCGGCGGTCCAGCCGGGCCACCAGCCGTCCGGCGACCAGCCCGCCGGCGAGGCCGCCGGACAGTCGCAGGACGAGGTACCCGGCCGTGCCGAGCGCGTTCCCGGAGGCCTCGTAGGCGAACAGACTCAGCGCGACGAGGTCGAGCTGGCTGCCGTAGGTGTTCAGGGCATCGCCCGCGGCCAGCCGGTAGAAGGGCCGGGGCAGCTTGGTCGTGGCGAGTTGCGGTGCATCCAGTGCGGTGTCCGGCACGGTATTCCCCCCGGGGACGCCGTAGGGCGGCTCAGTGTGACATTGCACCGCAACCTAGAGGTGACCGGTCCGTAGATCAATACCGAGATCGTCTCCTGTCCGAAAGATCGTGAACTCGGCCGACTTACTGTCACCTTTTACGCCACGCTGGCCAGTTGTTGGCGTACGGACAGGCGTGGGATGTGGGTGGGGGCGGGCGCGGGGTGGGATCAGCTGCGGCCGAACAGCCTGCCGAGCCAGCCCTTGCCCTTGCGGCCCTGCTCGGCGCAGTCGCACCGGGCGGACTTCGGCACCCCGGCCAGGACCTGCTCCACGTGCATTCCGCACCCGGCGAAGCCCGGCTTCCCGCAGGTGCGGCAGGCGACTCGTCGGCACATGTCGTGCTCCGTTCTCCGGGCTCCCAGGGGCGGAGCCATGCCGCCAATATACCCCACCCCGTATTCGTGAGGTCGGATTCGTCCGGCCGCCGGGGTCGGAGCGGCGGCGGGGCGAAGCCGTGGCGCGGAGAGCGGAGGGGAGGGGGCCGTGGTGCGGAGAGCGGAGGGGAGGGGGCCGTCAGGCCGTCTCGGGGCGGGCCGGCGGGATCGCGTAGGTCAGCGTGGCGCTGGCCACCAGGACGTCGTCGGCGTCCAGCAGTTCGGCCAGCACCACGCACAGCCGGCGCCCGAACTTGGCCGTCCTGGCGTGCACGCGCAGCGCTCCGGGCCGCGGCCGGTTGAGGAAGCTGATCTGCAGCGAACTGGTCAGCGCCATCAGGGTGGGCCCGAGCCGGGCGTTGATCAGGAGGAACGCGGCCAGGTCGCACAGGCCGGCCTGCTCCGGGCCCGAGACGGTGCCGCCCGGGCGGGTGCGCAGCCGGTCGCCGTCCACGGCCATGGTGAGGGTCCGGCCGTCCACCCCGGTCACCCGGCAGGCGGCGTAGTCGGGGAACTGGTCGGTGATCAGGTCATTGAGCTGATCGGGGCCCAGGAGGACGTCGACGGTGGCGACCGCCGTGTTCGAGTCGGTGGTCATGGGGCTCAGCGTAACCGTCTGCCCGGTGGTGCGCCCGGGGCGGTCCAGGCCCGCTTCCGGCCAGCTTCGTTTGCCGTGGTCAACCGCCAAGATCCGTTGCGGCCATGATAATTGCGCATGTCCTGGCGGTGTCGTGGCGGCCGGAACCGGCCGCTCCGGTGCCGTCCGGTGGCCGAATCCGCTCGGCACGATTCGTAAGGGACCTTGTTCGGCCCAAAATGCAGCACCTACTCTCCGAGGAAGTTCAGCGGAGCCGATGCGGAACTCCGCCGGCCGCTGGGGGGCGGCGTCATTTTCCTTGTGGTCGTCAGGGGCCTCGGTGGAAAACGGGCCCCCACCCGTTCATGCCCGACCATGTCCTGCTTCAGAGTCCTGCTTCAGAGACGGGGTGTTGCGCCATGGGTATTTCCATTCTGGACGACGAGGCGGTGGTGGTCCGTACTCCCGACGAGTTCCTGGCGATGCCGGAGGAGTACCGGGAGATCGCCATCCGCGGCATGGTGGTCAACACCGAGGGGGAGCTCTCCGGCGGCGACGACTACGTGCAGGTCTTCCTGCCGCTGGCCCCCGACGCGGAGGAGCGGCAGGTCTGCGCCGAGCGCGCCGCCGAGGAGTACGACCACTACAAGATCGGCAAGCGGGTCCTCGCGGAGGTCGGCGTGGACACCACCTACATGGAGAAGCAGACCCTGGCCGATCGGAACCTGTTCCGCGCCCAGGAGTTCCACACCTGCACCACCTGGGCCGAGCGCGGGATCTTCTCCTACATCGGCGAGGAGACCGCGATGGTGATGATCTCCGAGTTCGCGCAGAGCAGCTACCGGCCCTGGGCCGACGCGGTGCGCACGATCATCCTCGACGAGAAGGTGCACATCGCCCACGGCGCCCGGGTGTGCCGCAACCTCGCCGCCACCGACGACGGCCGCGAGCAGCTCCAGCAGGCCCTGGACCGGCTGTGGCCGACGTTCATCCGGATCTTCGGCAGCCCGCGCTCCGAGCGCGCCAGGCTGGCCGTCCGCTTCGGCCTGCGGCAGACCACCAACGGCGAGGCCTGCGACCTGTGGCGGGAGAAGGTCACCCCGCGCATCAAGAACCTGGGTCTGCGCCTCCCGGAGTAGCGGGAACAGCAGCACGCCGATCCCGCCACTCCCGAGGAGCCCATCGCCATGGCAACACCCGTCACCATCGAACAACGCCCGCTGAGCCGACGCGAGGCCAAGGCGCGCACCGCCGAACTCATCGCCGACCGGCCCGACCTGGCCGAACGCCTGCACCGGCTGCGCCGGCTCGGGCGCGAGGTCCGCTCCTGCGAGGTCCACCTCACCAACACCTGCAACATCCGCTGCAAGGGCTGCTGGTACTTCGAGGGCGGCTTCGACACGGCCGTCAAGGAGCTGTCCGACCTGGACCGGATCCGGGCCTTCGCCCGCAAGCTGGCGGACGACGGCGTCAACCAGGCCACCCTGATCGGCGGCGAGCCCACCCTCGTCCCGCGCCGGGTCGAGGCCTTCGTCGAACAGCTGCCGTACATCACCATCTCCACCAACGGCCTGCGCCCGATGCCCAAGCAGGGTTTCGAGAAGATCGCCATCGCGGTCAGCATCTTCGGCGGCGGCCCGCTCGACGACGACCTGCGCGCGATCCGGGTCAACGGCTCCAAGTTCACCGGCCTGTTCGACACCGCGCTCAAGCACTACCGCGACGACCAGCGGGTGCTGTTCATCTACGCGCTCTCCGAGGCCGGGGTCGAGCACATCGAGCCCACCGTGCGGAAGATCGCCGAGAACGGCAACATCGTCACCTTCAACTTCTACAGCGAGCACGGCACCGAGACCCCGCTGAAGATCGCCAACGAGCAGCGGGTGCTGGACGAGGCGCAGCGGGTCAAGGACCTGTACCCGCAGGCGGTGGTGAGCCACCCGTACTTCATCCGGACCCTGGTCACCGGCCGGACGCATTGGGGCGGCCGGTTCGGCTACGACGTCTGCCCGAGCCTCAGCGTCGACGCCCCCGAGCACGAGGACCGCGTCGCCAACGGCAACCCGGTCATCCCCGGCTTCAACGTCTGGGGCGCCGACTACGAGTCGCTCCAGTTCTGCTGCACCTCCGGCGACTGCGGCGGCTGCCGGGACAGCCAGGCCGTCTACAGCTGGCTGGTGGTCAGCGCCAACCGCTTCCTGGACGACGCCGCCCGGCTGGAGCAGTGGCTGGACATCGCCGAGAGCTACTGGCAGCAGTGGCACTGGTCCCCGTACCACGCCACCAAGGCCGGCCCGGCGCTCTGAGCCCGCCCCCCTGCCCGCCGCCCGTACGGCACCGCCCGTACGTCCCCCGCACCGCCACCGCCGCCCCGCGCGGACGAGGAGAGCCATGCCCGACACACTGGACCGCACCGCCATCGAGAACTTCGTCGTCGACGCCCTCGTCGACCTCGGCGTCGAACGCGAGGGCATCGTCGACGACGCCGCCCTGGACGAGCTGGAGATCGACTCGCTCGACATGGTCGAGCTCAGCCAGTCCATCCGCAAGCAGCTGGGCATCCCGGTGAAGCCCAAGGACTTCGACCAGCTGTACACCGTCGGCGAGGTGCTCGACCTGTGCCGCCGGAAGGCCGGGCTGGAGTGAGGCCCCGGGCCGTCGTCACGGGCCTGGGCGCGGTGACCCCGCTGGGCGTGGGCGCCGACGAGCTGCACCGGCGGGCGGTGGCCGGCGAGAGCGGGCTCGCCGACGGGCTCGGGCTGTGCCGGGACTTCCGGCCCGCCGACCACCTGTCGCGCCAGCAGATCCGCCGCACCGACCGCTTCACCCAGCTCGCGCTCGTGGCCGCCGCCGAGGCCCTGGCCCAGGCGGGATGGACGGACGGCCCGCCGCCCTACCCCGCCGAGCGGGTCGCCTGCGTGGTGGGCTGCGCGCTCGGCGGGACGGCGAGCTTCGAGACCCAGGCCGAGGTGCTCCGGCAGCAGGGCGGGGAGTTCGTCTCCCCGCTCATGGTGCCCGCCATGATGGCCAACGCCGCGGCCTCGCAGATCGCCCAGCGCCACGGCCTGCGGGGCGAGGCGCTCTGCCTGGCCTCGGCGTGCAGCAGCGCCACCCAGGCGATCGGCACCGCCCTGCTGCTGCTCGCCGCCGGAGCCGCCGACGCCGTGGTGGTCGGCGGCGCCGAGGCCTCCACCTCCGAGCTGGTGCGGGCCGCCTTCCGCACCGCCGGGGCGCTCTCCGAGAGCGGCCGCTCGGTGCCCTTCGACCGCGACCGGGACGGCCTGCTGATCGGGGAGGGCGCCGGAATCCTGGTCCTGGAGACCGAGGCCGGGGCCGCCGCCCGCGGCGCCGCCGTGCTCGGCGAGGTGCTCGGGTACGGCTCCACCTGCGACGCCCACCACCTGACCGCCCCGGACCCGACCGGCGGGCCCGCGGCCCGCGCCGTCACCCTGGCGCTCGAAGCGGCCGGCGTCGCCCCCGGGCAGCTCGGCTACCTCAACGCCCACGGCACCGGGACCGTCCTCAACGACAGCTCCGAGTGCGAGGCGCTGCGCCTGGCGCTCGGACCGGCCCTGGACGCCGTCCCGCTCTCCTCCACCAAGTCCTGCACCGGCCACCTCTTCGGCGCGGCCGGCGCCGTGGAGGCCATCGCCACCCTGCAGGCGCTGCGCCACGCCACCGCCCCGCCCACCGTCGGGCTGCGCGAGCCCGACGAGAAGCTCGGCCCGCTGAACCTGATCCGCCACGCCACCCCGCTCGCCGCCCCCGCCCTGCCCGGCGGCCGGCGGGCCGGGCTCTCCACCTCCTTCGGGTTCGGCGGACACAACGCGGCCCTGGTGCTGGCGGCGGCCGACGCACCCGGTACGACCGGTACGACGAAAGGCCAGGAGTGATGCTCGGCTTCCACGGACGCCGCTATCTGATCACCGGGGTGCTCAACGAGGACTCCATCGCCTGGCACACCGCCAGGGCGCTCCAGGAAGCGGGCGCCGAGGTCCTGCTCACCGGCTTCGGCCGGGCCCGGCGGATCACCGAACTGGCCGCGGACGTCCTGCCCCGCCCCGCCGAGGTGCTGGAACTGGACGTCACCCGGCCCGAGGACTTCGCCCGGCTGGCCAAGGAGCTGGAGCAGCGCTGGGGCGGGGTCGACGGCGTGCTGCACGCCGTCGCCGCCGCCCAGCAGACGGCGCTGAGCGGCAACTTCCTCACCACCCCGCCGGAGGCCGCCGGCCTCGCGCTGCGCACCGCCGCCGTCTCCCTGCACTCGCTGGCCACCGCGCTCGCCCCGCTGCTCAGCGCGGACGGGCGGCGCGGCAGCGTCGTCGGACTGGACTTCGACGCCAGCGGCGCCTGGGCCGGCTACGACTGGATGGGCGTCAGCAAGGCGGCGCTCGGCGCGGTCTGCCGGTACCTGGCGATGTACCTCGGCCCGTCCGGCATCCGGGTCAACCTGGTGGCGGCCGGCCCGGTGGAGACCGTCGCCGGGCAGGCGATCAGCACCTTCGACCGGATCGCCGACCGCTGGCAGGCCGAGGCCCCGCTCGGCTGGGACCGCACCGACCCCGCCGTGGTGGTCGGACCGGTGCTGTTCCTGCTCTCCGACCTCGCCGCCACCGTCAGCGGGGAGATCCTGCACGCCGACGGCGGGATGCACGCCGTCCGGATGGGCACCGGACCGGCCTTCGCGGAAGGAGGCGCGGCATGACGCCCGCCATCGTCGGGGTGGGCGCCGCCCTGCCCGAACGCGTCGTCCCCAACGCCTACTTCGAGCGGATCGGCGCCTCCCCGGAGTGGATCGTCAAACGGACCGGCATCGAGGAGCGCCGCTTCCTCCCGCCGGACGGCCGGCTCGCCGACCTCGTGGTGGCCGCCGCCGAACAGGCGCTGCGCAGCTCCGGGCGCACCGCGGCGAGCATCCGGCACGTCGTGGTCGCCACCATCACCCCCGACCGGGTCACCCCCGGGGTGTCGGTGGAGGTCGCCGCCCGGCTCGGCATGCCGCAGGCCACCGCCTTCGACCTGCACGCGGCCTGCGCCGGGTTCGTCTATGGCCTGGACCACGCCGCCGCGCTGATCGAGACCGGCCGGGCCGGGGCGGTGCTGGTCTGCGGCGCCGACGCGCTGACCCGGATCACCGACCACGAGGACCGCGGCACCGCGGTGCTGCTCGCCGACGGCGCCGGCGCCGCGGTGGTCGCCGACGTGCCCGGCGCCCCCGACCCGTGCTTCTCGCTCGGCAGCGACGGCGAGCAGATCCCGCTGCTCTACGCCGACCGGGACGACCGCAAGCTGCGGATGGACGGCCGGGAGGTGTTCGACCACGCGGTGGAGAAGATGTCGGAGGCCACCCGGGAGGTGCTCACCCGGCGCGGCCTGACCTGCGAGGACCTCGACCTGTTCGTGGCCCACCAGGCCAACGCCCGGATCGTGCGCGCGGTCGGCAAGGAGGTCGGGCTGCCCCCGGAGCGGCTCTACCTGAACGTCCACCGGGTCGCCAACACCTCGGCGGCCTCGATCCCGCTGGGCCTGACCCACGCCCGCGAGGAGGGCCTGCTGGACGGCCCGAAGCTGCTCGGCCTGGCCGCGTTCGGCGCGGGCATCACCTGGGGCGCCGGGGTGATCGGCTGGCGGCCCGGCGCCGGCGGGGAGGCGGCGGCGTGAAGACCCCCCGGTTCCCCGTGATCGCCGAGATCGCCGCGCCGGACGGGGCCCGGATCACCGTCCGGGCGCTGGCCCGGCCGGAGCCGGCCGCCCCGGTGGTGGTCGTCCTGCCGGCGATGGGGACGGCCGCCCGGCACTACACCCCGCTGGTCCGCGCCCTGCACGCGGCCGGCCTCAGCGTGGCCATCTGCGACCTGCGCGGCCACGGCGAGAGCCGGCCGGTGCCCCGGCACGGGGTCGCCTTCGGCTTCCGCGAGCTGGTGGAACAGGACTTCGGGGCGGTGCTCGACGCGGTGGCCGGGGCCTTCCCGGGCGCGCCGCGCCTGCTGCTCGGGCACAGCCTGGGCGGGCAACTGGGCCTGGTGCACTGCGGGGTGTTCCGGCCCCGGCTGGCCGGCGCGGTGCTGGTGGCCAGCGGATCGGCCTGGTACCGGACCTTCGGCGTACGGGCGGGCCTGCGGCGGCTGGCGCTGAGCCAGTTCTCGATCGTCGCCTCGGCCGTGGTCGGCCACTGGCCGGGCGAGCGCTTCGGCTTCGGCGGCCGGGAGTCGCCCCGGCTGATGCGGGACTGGGCGCGGCAGATGCGCACCGGCCGCTACCGGGTGCGCGGCGCGGTCACCGACTACGAACGGGCGCTGGCCCGGGTCGACCTGCCGGTGCTGGCGGTGGACGTGCAGGGCGACGAGCTCGCCCCGCCGCGGGCCGTCGACCACCTGTGCGCCAAGCTGCCCTCGGCCCGGGTGGAGCGCTGGAGCTACACCGCCGAGCAGGCGGACGGCCGGGCGTTGGACCACTTCCGCTGGATCCGGCACAACCGGGGGCTGGTGGAGCGGATCGCCCCGTGGATGCTCGCCGCCGCCGAGGCCGCGGGCGGTGCCGCGCCTGCCGAAGCCGGGGCGGACACGGCTCCGCACGGCGGCGTCCGCCCGACCGTATAGGGACCAGACCGAGGAGTGCCCGCATGTCCGTCGCCCCCGCCCCGTCCGACCGCAGCGCCGACCTGCCGCCCGGCGCCCCCGGCCTTCCGCACGGCACCCCCGACCTGCTCACCGCGACCGCCGCGCGCTGCCCGGCCCACCCCGTCCTGCGGCTCGACGAGGAGGTGCTGAGCTTCGCCGACCTGGAGGCGCGCAGCGCCCGGGCCGCGCACTGGCTGGCCGCGCTCGGCGTCGCGCCCGGCGACCGGGTGGCCGTCCTGCTGCCCAACGTGCCGGAGTTCGCGGTGCTGTACTACGGCATCCTGCGCGCCGGGGCGGTGGTCGTCCCGATGAACCCGCTGCTGAAGGCCCGGGAGATCGAGCACTGCCTCGGCGACGCCCGGCCCGCCGTGCTGCTCGCCTGGCACACGGGCGACGAGGAGGCGGCCGAGGGCGCGCGGCGCACCGGCACCCGGCTGGTCGCCGTCGAGCCGGCCGCCCTGGCGGCGGCGCTCGCGGAGCAGCCGGCCCACCCGCCGACCGCCGCCGGGGGCCGCGGGGGAGAGGACACCGCGGTCATCCTCTACACCTCCGGCACCACCGGGGCGCCCAAGGGCGCCGAGCTGACCCACCGCAACATCGTGTGCAACGTGCGGGCCGGGGTCCAGGTGCTGGGCCTGGTCGAACGGGACGTGATCTTCGGCGGGCTGCCGCTGTTCCACTCCTTCGGCCAGGTGATCGGCCTCAACTGCGCGGTGGCCGTCGGGGCCTGCCTGACCCTGGTGCGGCGCTTCGACCCGCTGGCCGCCCTCGCGGTGATCCAGCGCGACCGGGTGAGCGTCTTCCTCGGCGTCCCGACCATGTACACCCTGATGCTGACCCACCCCCGACGCGCCGGGCACGACGTCTCCTCGCTGCGGGTGTGCCTGGGCGGCGGCGCGCCGATGCCGCCGGAGGTGCTGCGCGGCTTCGAGACCGACTTCGACTGCGTGGTGCTGGAGGGCTACGGGCTGTCCGAGTCCTCGCCGCTGGCCTGCGCCAATCGCAGCGACCGGGAGCGGACCGCGGGCACCATCGGCATCCCGGTCGAGGGGGTGCGGATGCGGATCGTCGACGAGTCCGGCCGGGAGGTGCCGGACGGCACGGTCGGGGAGGTGGTGATCCGGGGCCACAACGTGATGAAGGGCTACTGGGGCCGCCCGGACACCACCGCGCGGACCGTCCGGGACGGCTGGCTGCACACCGGGGACCTCGGCACCCGCGACGAGCGGGGCGACTTCCGGATCGTCGACCGCCGCAAGGACGTCATCATCCGCGGCGGCTTCAACGTCTACCCGAGGGAGGTGGAGGACGTGCTGTACGAGCACCCGGCGGTGGCCGAGGCCACGGTGATCGGCGTCCCCCACCCCACCCACGGCCAGGAGGTGGCCGCCGCCGTGGTGCTGCGCGAGGGCGCCGCGGCGACCCCGGAGGAGATCCGCGGCTTCGTCCGGGAGCGGGTGGCCCCGTACAAGTACCCGCGGCTGGTCTGGACGGTCGACGCGCTGCCCAAGGGGCCGACCGGCAAGATCCTCAAGCGCGAGGTCGTGGTGCCCGCCGCCGAGCCGGGCCGGCCCGGGAGCTGAGCGGGCCCGCCCCGGCTGATCGGGCCCGCCGGAGCCGAGCGG
>NZ_LFVW01000239.1:0-5164 GCF_001182915.1 Kitasatospora sp. MY 5-36 | reverse complement strand
GGGGTGGGCGGCCCGGTCGGGGCCGCCCACCGGGAGGTCAGACCACCCGGCGCATCCAGCCGTGGACGTCCTCGGCGCGCCCGTACTGGATGTCCAGCATGTGCTCGCGGATCGCGAGGGTCTGCTTGCCGGGCGTGCCGGTGCCGATGGTGAACGCGTAGCCCTCGCCCTTGGACTCGCCCTTGAAGCCGACGATCGGGGTGACCACCGCGGCCGTCCCGGCGGCGAACACCTCGGTGACCGTGCCGTCGGCGGCACCGGAGCGCAGCTCGGAGAGGGTGATCGGGCGCTCCACCGGGGTCAGCCCGAACTCGCCCGCCAGGGACAGGATCGAGTCCCTGGTCACCCCGTCGAGGATGTTGCCGAGGGCGGGGGTGACCAGCTCGCCGGCCGAGGTGACCAGGCACAGGTTCATCGTGCCGGACTCCTCCAGGTCCCCCTCGCCGCCGGTGTCGTCCAGGAACAGCACCTGGTCGCAGCCGTTCTTCCGGGACTCGATCTGCGCCGCCAGGCTGGAGGCGTAGTTGCCGCCGCACTTGGCGGCGCCGGTGCCGCCCCGCCCGGCGCGGGTGTAGTTGCTGCTCACCCAGAGCGTGATGCCGGTGACCCCGCCCGCGAAGTACGGACCGGCCGGGCTGGCGATGACCGAGTAGGCGATCTGCTCGGCGGGCCGGACCCCGAGGAAGGCCTCCGAGGCGAACATGAACGGCCGCAGGTAGAGGCTCTTCTCGTCCGGGGAGCTCGGCACCCACGCCTCGTCCGCGCGGACCAGCTCCTCGACGCTGGTGAGGAAGTCCTCCTCCGGCAGCACCGGCAGGGCGAGCCGCTCGGCGGAGCGGGCGAAGCGGCGGGCGTTGAACTCCGGGCGGAACAGCCAGACGCTGCCGTCGGCGTGCCGGTAGGCCTTCAGCCCCTCGAAGATCTCCTGGGCGTAGTGCAGCACGGCGGCGCTCGGGTGCAGCGAGTACGGCGCCAGCGCGGTGACCTTGTGGTCGTGCCAGCCCTCGGCGGGCGTCCAGGTGGCCGAGGCCATGTGGTCGGTGAAGAACTTGCCGAAGCCCGGCGCGGCGAGGATTGTGCGTCGCTCCTCCTCGGAAACGGGACCGGTCGTCCGGGACAGAGGGAAAGCGCGACTCATCGTCAACTCCTCAACACCGCTGTGGATTCTGTGCGAACCGACGCCAACGACCGGCGTCATACCCGTCATGCTAACGGTCGTCAGCCGGACGTGATACGGCGCGGTCCGGTCGGGTCCGGAACCGTCGCCCTCCCCGGAGCCCGCGGCTCCGGAATTCCCGTCCTACCGGTGGCCGCCGTGGAGGTCGCCGACCAGGCCGTCCAGGGTGCCGCGCAGGGCCCCGGAGTTGGCCTGGTCGTACCAGGTGGTGCGCACCCGCTCGTTGCTCCCGCCCGGGGTCTCGTGCTCGGCCGCGAGCCGCTCCAGCGACCGCGTCCCGTCGGCCAGGGAGCGGCCGACGTCCTGGTAGAGGCCGCGGACGAAGCGGTCGGCGTCCGCCGCGGGGATGCCCTGGTCGGTGGCCCAGGAGACGAGCGTGGCGAGGAACGCGTAGTGGGTGGTCTGGGTCGAGGTGACCGCGGACAGGACGTTGAGGGCCGCCTCGTCCGCGACCGGCAGCGCCCCGCCCAACAGCTCGAACAGGGCGTCCGCGTCCGGGTGGGAGGGCTGGACGACGGTGAGGCAGCGGCGCTCCCGGACGGTGGGCAGCGGGATCGCATGGGTCAGCGCGGCGCCGGTGGCCAGCACCCGGCGCAACTCCTCGGAGGCGACGCCCGGGATCACGTTGACCACGACCCGGTCGTCGGGGACGACCAGCCCGGCCAGGGCCGCCCGCCAGTCCTGGCGGCGCAGGGCGACGATCACCAGGTCGGAGCCGTCCACCACCTCCTGGTTGTCGGCGCACACCCGCACGCCGTCGTAGCGCTCCGCCAGCTCGGCGGCGGTGCGGGCGCCCCGCGGGGAGAGCAGGACCTCCGGCCCGGGCTCCTCCCCGTGGCGCAGGCCCGTCACGATGGCCCGGCCGATCTCGCCCACTCCGATGATGCCGATGCGCTGCACGGTGACTGCCTCCGTTGTCCGGTACGGATCTTCTCCGCAGCAGTGTGGCCGCTGTGGCACCCGGCGGCCAGGGGCCCTCCGGGGCCAGGGGGAAAGGCCTCGACACCAGAATCGAACAGGTGGTCAAATATCGGCGGCCCACGCACCGCACCGTCACGTGGCCGCCACAACGATCCGATTCGCGGCCCGGTGCCGCGCCCACCGAAGAGGTACAGACCCTTGCGCCTTCGTCCCGCCGTCGCGGCGACCGCGGCGGCCCTCGCGGCCGTTCTCGGCATGCCCCCGCCCGCGGCCCTCGCCGCCGAGCCCGTCACCGAGCTGTACGTGGCGAAGTCCGCGTCCTGCTCCGACACCGGCCAGGGCAGCCGGGCGGTCCCCTACTGCACCATCGGTGCCGCCGCCGGGGTCGTCCAGCCCGGGCAGACGGTGCGGATCGCGTCCGGGATCTACCCCGAGCAGGTCGACATCCGCCGCTCCGGTACACCCGGTCACCCCATCAGGTTCGAGGGCGAGTGGGCCGTCGGGTGGCCGAACACGATCCCGCTGGTCCGCGTGTCGGGAGTCGACTGGAGGGGCGGTCAGTCGCTCACCCACGCGTTCACCCTGGCCGGGGTCCACGACGTCGCGGTGAGTGGGTTCTATGTGAACTCGAAGGAGGACGCCGTCACGGTCACCGACTCCTCGGCCGTCACCGTCGACAGGCTCTACGTCCTCGGCGCGGTCAAGACCGGGACCGGAGGCGTCTCTGTCTCCGGGACGAGCAGCGACGTCACGGTGAGCCGTAGCCAGTTCTGGATCGGTGACGGCATCACCATCGGTGCCGGCGTCCGGCATGCCGTCGTCACCACCAACGACATCGGGAACACCCGGACCGGCATCACCGTGACCGACGCCCCCGGGACGGTGGTCACCGGGAACACGGTCACCCGGAGCCCGGGCTCCGGGATCGTCCTGACAGGGGCCTCCGTCGGCGCCGTGGTGGAGAACAACATCCTGGTCGGCAACGCGACTGCCAAGCGTTCTGGCACCGCCCAACTCGATGTCGGGCCGGGCTCGGTGGCCGACACCAAGGTCGACTACAACCTGGTCGACGACGGGGGCGACGGCGGCTACCTCTGGGCCGGAACGGCCTACCGGCTGCCCGCACTGCAGGCCGCCACCGGCCAGGGCGCCCATGACCTCGCCGACACCGGCGGCAACCTCCGCGGTTCCGTGCCGACGCTGCCGAGCGAGGGCTCCGCAGCGATCGACTCCGGCGATCCGTCCGCACCCGGACTGCCCGATACCGACCTGGCCGGTCGGGCGGTGATCGACGACCCGACGGTGCCGAATGCTCCGGGGGGAGGCCACCGGGACCGCGGAGCGTACGAACGGTACGGTCTGGAGACGGTGCGCGTCGAAGCGGACCTGCGCCAGGGCGCCTACCCGCTGACGGTCAAGGCCACGGCCGACGCCCGCAACGACTGGCCGTCCGACCTGACCTACACCTTCGACTTCGGTGACGGTAGCGCCCCGGTGACCAGCGCGGAGAAGACCGTCCCGCACACCTACACCACCAAGGGCGATTACCAGATCACGACCACCGTCACCGACGGGTTCGGCCAGCGGCTCACCAGTCTCGGAGACGAGTACGGGGCCTACGGGGCCAAGGTGAGGGTGAGCGACCCCGGCCCGGCGAAGGCCGTGCTGGAGGCCACGAACCCGTCCGGGGACTTCCAGTACTACGTCAGCGCCTTGAAGAGCACCGGCCCCTGGCGGATCGCCTCCTACGTGTACGACTTCGGCGACGGCTCGCCGGTCGAGGCGTCGGCCGAGGACTACGCGGGCCACATGTACACCGCGCCCGGCACCTACACCGTCTCGGTCACCGTGACCGACACCGCCGGGCAGACCGACCGGGCCACCACCACGGTCAGCCCGGGCTTCGCCCCGGCGGGCTTCGTCCCGGTGGCTCCGAAGCGGATCTACGACACCCGGGACCCGGTGAACTTCCCCGGCCCCGGCCGTACCGGCGGGATTGGGCCGGGCCAGCACCGGACGATCGCGGCCGGCCTCCCGCAGGGCGCGACCGCGGCGGTCGTGAACATCACCGCCACCGGGGCCACCACGACCACTCACCTGGACACCTCCACCATCGGCGGCTCCCCGTCGGGGACCTCCAGTCTGAACGTCGCCCCGGGCGAGACCGTCGCCAACCTGGTCACCGTGCCGGTCACGGCGACGGGCTACGACAATTTCGGACTCACCAACCACGCCGGCTTCGTCGACGTGGTGGTCGACCTCATGGGCTACTACCTGCCGCAGGCCCAGGACGGCTACGCCCCGCTGCCGCCCACCCGGCTCGCCGACACCCGGCAGTCCGGCACCAAGCCGGGGCCCGGTGCCACGCTGCCGCTGAAGGTCGCCGGCACCGCGGGCGTCCCGTCCGGGGCCACGGCCGTCGCCCTCAACCTGACCGCCACCGAGCCCACCGCGGACGGCTACCTGGCGGCCCGACCCGGTGGCCAGAGCGGCCGCCCGTCCACGTCCAGCCTGAACTTCCGGCCCGGGCAGACGGTGGCGAACCAGGTGATCGTGCCGCTCGGCGCGGACGGCACGGTGGACGTCTACAACAACGACGGCTCCACCCACGTGATCGCCGATGTCGTCGGCTACTACGGCGGCGGCGCCACGGGCCGGTACAGCCCCGTCATCCCGGTCCGGCTCCAGGACACCCGGACCGCACCGCTGACGGCCCTCGGCCCCGGCGGCGAGACCGCCGTGCGGATCGGCGGGAACGGCGCGGTGCCGGCGAACGCCGTGGCCGCGGTGGTCAACCTGACCGCGACCGGGACGCTCTCCGACGGGCACGTCATCGCCTACCCGGACCTCACCCCGGCGCCCGGCACCAGCAACCTCAACTTCCGCGCCGGACAGACCGTGGCCAACCACGCCCAGGTCCCGCTCGGAACGAACGGCGGGATCCGGCTGCGGAACAACTCGGCCGGCGCCGACCTGGTCACCGACCTCTACGGCTACTTCACCACCGGCTGACCCCGGACGACCCCACCGCGGGCCGGCGCACCCCACGACGGGTGCGCCGGCCCG
>NZ_LFVW01000238.1:0-16336 GCF_001182915.1 Kitasatospora sp. MY 5-36 | reverse complement strand
GGGGGGGGGGGGGGGGGGCAGGTGTGGCGGGTGTGAACCGCGGGCGGCGTTTGGGCGTCGCCCGCCCGGTTGGTCTGAACCCGGCGGTAACAAAAGCGGAAACCTCCCGCAGACGCCTAGCGGTGGTGGGCGCGCGCATGTCATCTTCATCGCGCCACCGGCCGGCGGCCCACCCTCACCCAGGCGTCCTCCCGTTCCCCGTTTCCCCGGGAGGACCGAGCCGCAGGAGTTCCGCAGTGCCCGAGAACTGTTCGAGCAGCACCCGCAGTGCCCGCAGCACCGGCAGCGCCCCTCGCCCCGGCCGACGGCTGCTCGCCGCGGCCCTGGCCCTCCCGATCGCCGTCGCGGGCCTGGCCGTCGCCTCGCCGGCCTCCGCCGCTCCGTCCGCCCCGGCCGCACCGGCTGTCGTGCCGTCCGGGCCCACCGCCAGCGTCACCCTCGGCGACAGCTACATCTCCGGGGAGGCCGGCCGCTGGAAGGGCAACGCGGCCGGCACCGGCGGCGGCCGCAACGGCACCGACCGGGCCTGGACCGGCAGTTCGTACGACCCCTCGCGGGTCTACGGCGCCACCGCCGCGAGCGGGTGCGACCGCTCGGACGTCGCCGAGGTGCTCAGCGCCTCGACCGGGGCCCAGAACGAGATCGACCTGGCCTGCTCCGGCGCCGTCAGCGCCAACGTCTTCCGTGCCGCCAACGGCGGGCAGTCGCTCAAGGGCGAGGCCCCGCAGGCCGACCAACTCGCCACCGTGGCACGGCAGAACAACGTCAAGCTGATCACCCTGTCGATCGGCGGCAACGACCTGGGCTTCTCGGACGTCATCTCCACCTGCGTGCAGGACTACCTGATCTGGTACTCCTACTGCCACGACTCCGCGCAGTCCGGGATCGACGCCAAGATGCCCGCCGCGATGGCCGGGGTCGGCAAGGCGATCGACGAGATCCGCGCGGTGATGACCGGCGCCGGCTACGCGCAGTCGGACTACCGCCTGGTGCTGCAGTCCTACCCGTCGCCGATCCCGCGCGGCGCCGAGATGCGGTACCCGGAGAGCGGCTGGACCCGCTCCAACACCGGCGGCTGCCCGTTCTGGGACGGCGACGCCGACTGGGCCCGCGACTCGATGGTGCCGCAGATCTCCCAGGCCCTGGCGGGCGTCGCCGCCGCCAAGGGCGCGCAGTTCCTGGACCTGTCGGACATGCTGCAGGGCCGCGAGGTCTGCTCGACGGCCACCCGGCAGCCGACCGCGAGCTCCGGCCCGTCCGCGACCACCAGCGAGTGGGCGCGCTTCCTGGACGGCGGCCTCAACTCCACGCAGGGCGTGCTGCAGGAGTCGATGCACCCCAACTACTACGGCCAGCAGGCGGTCGGGCGCTGCCTGACGCTGCTGTGGGCGCGCCCGAGCGGTGACTACGCGTGCCGCAACACGGCCGGGCAGGACGCGGGCGGGATGTACCTGACCGCACGGTGAGCACACGGTTCGGCGCCCCCGCGGCCTCGGCCGTGGGGGCGCCGTTCCGCCGTTCCGCCGTGCTCAGCCCTTGGCGAGCAGGGACTGGGCGTGCGCGATGACCTGATCCTTCGTCAGGTACGCGTCGGTGTACTCGAAGTCCTGCAGCCGGGCGGGCTGGCGGGCGAGGAAGCCGGTCCGGACGAAGTCGTCGCCGGCGGTCGCGTTGAGCAGCCAGTTGGCGCCCACCCGGAACTTGGCCGCGTTGGTGCGCATCGCCATCAGGTGGTAGCCGCGCGCCACCAGCTGGGCGGGCACCCCGCGCAGCTCGATGCCGAGCGGCTTGGAGACCGCGTCCTTGCCGCCGAGGTCGACCACCAGGCCCAAGTCCTTGTGGTAGTACGGCTCCAGGGGCTGGTTGCGGAGCGAGGCGATCACGTTGTTCGCGACCGCGCGGCCCTGGCGGGCGGAGTGCTGGGCGGTCGGCGGGCAGACCGCGCCGTCGCCCTTGGCGAGGTCGGGGACGGCGGCGGCGTCGCCGAGCGCGAACACGCCCTCGAACTGCGGCACCCGCATCTCCGCCGTCACGGCGAGCCGGCCGCGGACCGTCTCGGCGTCCAGGGTGCCGATCAGCGGGCTCGCGGCCACCCCGGCCGTCCAGATCAGGGTGCGGCAGGGGAGCACCCGGCCGTCGGTGAACTTGACCGTCTCGGCGCCGACTTCGGCCACCGAGACGCCCAGCGACACCTCGATGCCGCGGTCGCGCAGCACCTCCAGGGCGGCCTCGCCGAGCGGGTCGCCGAGCTCCGGCATCAGCTTCGGGGCGATGTCGATCAGGTGCCACTTGATCTGCCGGGCGTCCAGACGAGGGTAGCGGTGGGCGGCGGCGGTGGTCAGGCGCTGGAGGCAGGCGGCCGTCTCGGTGCCCGCGTAGCCGCCGCCGACCACCACGAACTGGAGCCGGGACTCGCGCTCCTTCTGGTCCAAGGTGGCCGAGGCGAGGTCGAGTTGGGCGATCACGTGGTCGCGGACGTAGGCCGCCTCGGCGAGCGTCTTCATGCCGCGGGCGTAGTCGGTGAGGCCGGGGATGTCGAAGGTGCGGGTGACGCTGCCGGGGGCGAGCACCAGGACGTCGTACTTCTGCGCCACCACCTCGTCGGTGATCTTGCGGACGACGCACACCTTGGAGGCCGGGTCCACACCGATGGCGCCGCCGGGGACGATGTGGGTGCGGCGCAGCGTACGGCGCAGCGAGACGGCCACGGACTGCGGGGTGAGGACGCCGGCCGCGACATGGGGGAGGAGGGGGAGGTAGAGCTGGTAGCTGAACGGCGTGACCAGCGAGATCTCGGCCTCCGACGGTGACAGCTTGTGTTCGAGGCGGCGGGCGCACTCCAGGCCGGCGAAGCCACCGCCCACGATCAGGATCCGAGGTCGTTCCATCGCTCATCCCTTTGCCGTGAAGGTCCCCATTACTGTCCGCCACACTCGCACGGAGCAGCGGGGGCTGCCACCGGGGCGGGGCCGTGGGGGTGGGGTGGAGGAGGGCAGGGAGAAAAGGGAGAACGGGGTGGCGGCGGGAGGGGGAGAGAGGAAAGGGCGGCGACACCGATAGGCTGTCGGCCGTGCTACCCGAGGTGACGGCGATCCGGTACGTGACGCCACTGCGAGAAGGCGGCTCGATGCCGGGCCTGGTCGAGGCCGACGATCGGCGGCTGTACGCGCTGAAATGGGTCGGTGCGGCGCAGGGCCGCAAGGCGTTGGTGGCGGAGGTGCTGGCCGGGGAGCTCGGCCGGCGGCTCGGGCTGCCGGTGCCGGAGCTGGTGACGGTCGACCTGGACCCGGTGCTCGCGCGCAGCGAGCCGGACCACCAGATCCAGGACCAGATGAGGGCCAGCGGCGGGACCAACCTCGGGATGGCCTTCGTCAGCGGCGCGCTCAACTTCGACCCGCTCTGCTTCGAGGTGGATCCGGAGCTCGCCGGGCAGGTGCTCTGGTTCGACGCGCTGATCGGCAACGTCGACCGCTCCTGGCGCAACCCCAACCTGCTGGTGGCGACCGGCGGGCTGCGGCTGATCGACCACGGCGCGAGCCTGATCTTCCACCACAACTGGCCGGGTGCCGCCGCCTGGATCCGCCGTCCGTACGACGCCTCCGACCACGCGCTGCTGGGGGCCCGGCCGGACCTGGCGGCGGCCGACAAGGCGCTCGCGCCGCTCGCCGAGGCGGCGATCGAGGGCGCGGTGGCGCAGATCCCCGAGGTCTGGCTGGTGGACGAGTTCGGCTTCGACTCGCCCGACGAGGTGCGCGCCGCGTACCGGACCCAGCTGACCGAGCGACTGGCCGGTCCGCGCGACTGGCTGCCGGAGGTGCCCGCATGACCGAGTTCACGCTGTCCGTGCTGCCGGCCACCGTCGAGCTGCACGACTACGAGTACGCCGTGATCCGCGCGGTGCCGAGGGTCGAGCGCGGCGAGTGCGTCAACGTCGGGGTGCTGCTGTACTGCCGACAGGAATCGCACCTGGCCGCCCGGACCCACCTGGACCAGGCCCGGCTGCTGGCGCTGGACCCGGTGGCGGACGTGCAGGGCGTGCGGCGGGCGCTGCAGGGGATCGAGGCGGTCTGCCACGGCGGCCCGCAGGCCGGTCCGGCGGCGGGGGACAGCGCCGGGCAGCGGTTCCGCTGGCTGACCGCGCCGCGCAGCGCGATCGTCCAGCCGGGGCCGGTGCACACCGGGCTGACCGCGGACCCGGAGGCGGAGCTCCGGCGGCTGTTCGACCAGCTGGTGCTCTGACACCGGAGGGTTCCGGGGCGGCTCGCGGACGGTTGCCGTGGTCAAAGCTTGAGTTGCTGAAGCACCTGGTCGTACTCTGGCCCCATGGGTTCGACAGCGACGACGACCGTACCGACCAACGCCGAGTTGATGGAGGCGCTGGCCTCCGTCGGTGCCGCGTACTTCCAGGACTTCGCGGCCGCCGCCGCCCGGCACGGGCTCTCCTCCTCGCAGGCCAAGGCGCTGGGCGCGGTGCAGGAGCCGGTGCCGATGCGCGCGCTGGCCGGGAGGCTCGGCTGCGACGCCTCGAACGTCACCGGGATCGTGGACCGGCTGGAGTCGCTGGGCCTGGCCAACCGGGAGGCGGCGGCCGGTGACCGCCGGGTGAAGATCGTGGTGATCACGGCCGAGGGCCGGGAGATCCTGAACCGCATCCGCGGCGAGATGGCCCGGACCCACCAGGCCTTCGAGGCGATGACCGACGAGCAGCGGATCGCCCTGCACTCGATCTGCTCCCAGGTGCTGCCGGTGCTGGCCGGTCGTACGGGCGGCGCGCAGTAGGACCCCGCGCCGCCCGTACGCCACCAGTGCTTCGTCCCGGTCAGAGCAGCCCGGCGAGTTCCGGTGGCAGCGGCCGGTGGTGGAGCAGGGTGAGTGAGCGGGTGGTCCGGGTCAGGGCGACGTAGAGGTCGCGCGGGGCGAGCGCGGCCGGCTCGACCACCACGACCGCGTCGAATTCCAGCCCCTTGGCGTCCGCGACGGTGAGTGCGTCCAGCTCCCCGGCCAGGACGTCCGGTGCGATCACGCCGAGGGTGCCCGGGCCGACGGGCAGCCGGGCGAGCGCGGCGGCGAAGCCGCCCGCCGGGACGCGGACCGCGCGGGGCCGCTCGGTGCCCGGGCGGATGGACTCGGGCGGCCGGTGGCCGGGTACGGCGGTGCGCAGCACGGCGGCGGCGAGGGCCATGACGGGCTCCGGCGTGCGGTAGTTGACGGTGAGCCGTTCCTCGCGCCAGCGGCCGGGCAGGTGCGGGTCGAGCGTCTCGGCCCAGCTGCGGGCGCCGGCCGGCGAGCCGGTCTGGGCGAGGTCGCCGACGATGGTGAGCGAGGTGGTCGGGACGCGCCGCAGGACGGCGCGCCAGGCCATCGCGGACAGCTCCTGCGCCTCGTCCACGACGACGTGGCCGTACGCCCAGGTGCGGTCGGCGGCGGCGCGTTCGGCGGTGGAGCGGTACGGGCCGTCGTCGCGGAAGCGCTCGGCCAGGGCGGCGGAGTCCAGCAGGGCGTCGTCGGTCTGCCCGGTGATGGTCAACACGCCCTGGGCGAAGGCCAGTTCGTCCGGGTCTTGACCGGTGGGGGCCGAGGGCCCCTCGATACCCAGGAGTTCGGCGGCCTCGTCGAGCAGCGGGACGTCCTCGGCCGTCCACTCGGAGCCGGGCGGGCGGAGCAGGGCGGTCGCGTGCTCGGGGGTCGCTGAGGCGAGCAACTCCCGGTCGGTGAGCAGGCGTTCGAGCAGCTGTTGCGGGGTGAGCCGGGGCCAGAGCGGGTCGAGCGCGGCGCGGACGTCCGGCCGCTCCCACAACTCGCGCGGGGCGTAGTGCGCCTCCTCGTCGTCGTACGGTCGGCCGAGGCTGAGCGCCTGGCCGATCGCGAGGGCGTCGAGCAGGGTGCCCAGGTAGAAGGCGCGGGCCCGGTTGTGCGGCAGTCGCAGGCCGCGGGCGGCGTCCCGGGCCTCGGCGCAGGCCCGGGCGGAGACCCGCAGCCCCTCGCCGAGGTCCAGGCCCTCGGCGGGGGCCGTCTGGTGGGCGGCCACGGCGGCGCGGAGCACCCCGGCCATCCAGGGGCCGCCCTTGGCGAAGGCGGCGGCGGGGTCGTCGGTGCCGGTGGCGGCGAGGCCGGGGAGGAGTTCGGCGACGGTGCGGAGCACCACCTCGGTCTCGCCGAGGGCGGGCAGCACCTCCTCGATGTACCGCAGGAAGCCGGGGTTGGGGCCGATCACCAGGACGCCCCGGCGCTCCAGCGCGGCGCGGTGGGTGAACAGCAGGTAGGCGGCGCGGTGCAGGGCGGCCAGCGTCTTCCCGGTGCCGGGGCCGCCCTGGACGACCAGGGCGCCGCGCAGCGGGGAGCGGATCACCCGGTCCTGCTCTGCCTGGATGGTGGCGACGGCGGTGCCCATCCGGCCGGTGCGTTCGCGGTCGAGGGCGGCGAGCAGGGCGGCTTCGCCGACCAGGGTGCGGCGGCCGGACTCGTCCAGCCCGGCGAGGTCGAGCGCCTCGTCGTCGAGGCCGGTGACGGTGCGGCCCCGGGTGTGCAGGTGGCGGCGGCGCACCACCGGGCCGGGGTGGACGGGGGTCGCGGTGTAGAAGGGGCGGGCGGCCGGCGCGCGCCAGTCGAGCAGCAGCGGTTCGTACGTCTCGTCGGTCAGGCCGGTGCGGCCGATGTAGCGGACGGTGCCGTCGCGCTCGTCGAGCCGACCGAAGCAGAGGCCGCGCTCGACCGCCTCCAGCCGGGCGGCGTGGCGGGCGGCTTCGCGGGAGCGCACCTCGCGCTCCAGTCGGGCCTGGTGGGTGCCGCCGGATCCGGCGCCGTCGTGGGCGCCGTCGGCGGTGCGGCGGGCCCGTTCACGCTCGGTGTCCAGCCGGGCGTAGAGCCGGGCGAGGTGGGCCTGCTCGGTGCGCAGGGCCGCGGCGAGGGCGCTGGAGTCCCGCGCGGTCACTGGCGGTTCGCTCATCGGTGTGGTATCCTTGCGGTGAGAAGGCTGTGAAGCGTCGTCTAAAAGGCGCTCAATTGACCCAGCCTACCCCATCCGCCGACGTCCGGCGTGACCTCGGCTGTTACTCTTGCGAAGCGTGAGCGCGAAGCCCCAGATCCCCAATGTCCTGGCCTCCCGGTACGCCTCGGCGACCCTGGCCCAGCTGTGGTCCCCCGAGCACAAGGTGGTCCTCGAGCGCCACCTGTGGCTCGCCGTCCTGAAGGCCCAGCAGGACCTCGGCGTCGAGGTTCCGGCGACCGCCGTCGCCGACTACGAGCGGGTGATCGACCAGGTCGACCTCGGCTCGATCGCCGCCCGTGAGCGGGTCACCCGCCACGACGTGAAGGCCCGGATCGAGGAGTTCAGCGAGCTCGCCGGGCACGAGCAGATCCACAAGGGAATGACCTCCCGGGACCTGACCGAGAACGTCGAGCAGCTGCAGATCCGCCAGTCCCTGGAGCACGTGCGGGACCGCACGGTGGCCGTGCTGGTGCGCCTGGCCAAGCTGTCCGCCCAGCACGCCGAGCTGGTCATGGCCGGCCGCTCGCACAACGTGGCCGCGCAGGCCACCACCCTGGGCAAGCGGTTCGCGTCGATCACCGACGAGCTGCTGGTCGCCTTCCGCCGCCTGGAGGAGCTGATCGCCCGCTACCCGCTGCGCGGGATCAAGGGCCCGGTCGGCACCGCCCAGGACATGCTCGACCTCCTCGGTGGCGACACCGACAAGCTGGCCGAGCTGGAGCGCCGGGTCGCCGGGCACCTCGGCTTCGAGAACGTGCTGACCAGCGTCGGCCAGGTCTACCCGCGCTCGCTGGACTTCGAGGTGCTCACCGCCCTCGTCCAGCTGGCCGCCGCGCCGTCCAGCCTGGCCAAGACCATCCGCCTGATGGCCGGCCACGAGCTGGTCACGGAGGGCTTCAAGGAGGGCCAGGTCGGCTCCTCCGCGATGCCCCACAAGATGAACACCCGCTCCTGCGAGCGCGTCAACGGCCTGGCCGTCATCCTGCGCGGCTACGCCTCGATGACCGGCGAGCTGGCCGGCGACCAGTGGAACGAGGGCGACGTCTCCTGCTCGGTGGTGCGCCGGGTCGCGCTGCCGGACGCGTTCTTCGCCTTCGACGGCCTGCTGGAGACCTTCCTGACCGTCCTCGACGAGTTCGGCGCCTTCCCCGCCGTGATCGAGGCCGAGCTGGACCGCTACCTGCCGTTCCTCGCCACCACCAAGGTGCTGATGGGCGCGGTGCGCGCAGGCGTCGGCCGGGAGACCGGGCACGAGGTCATCAAGGAGCACGCCGTCGCCTCCGCGCTGGCGATGCGCGCGGGCGCCCGGGAGAACGAGCTGCTGGACCGGCTGGCCGCCGACGAGCGGATCCCGCTGGACCGGGCCGCGCTGGACGCGCTGCTCGCCGACCGGCTGTCCTTCACCGGCGCGGCCGGCGCCCAGGTCGCCGAGGTGGTCCGCCAGGTGGAGGCCGTCGCGGCCGCCTACCCGGAGGCCGCCAAGTACGCGCCCGGCGACATCCTCTGACGTCTCGTCAGCCCTGAGCCGAGGGCCCCGCCGCCGGACCGGTGGCGGGGCCCTCGCGCGTCGTGGGGACGTGGCCCGGGTCCAGCGGCGGGGTGGTGGTGCCGCACGGCCAGTCGCAGTTCGGCTCGGCCACCTGCTGGTCGTCGGCGGCGAGCACGTTGCCCCGTACGGTCGCGAGGGCGATCAGCCCGCCGGCGGCCAGCAGGCCCGCGCAGATCAGCATCGCGGTGTGGAAGGCGGAGTCGACCGAGGAGGGCACCCGGTAGGCGTCGCCGCTCAGCCCGGCCAGCGCCGGCAGGGCGGCGACCGCGAGCAGGCCGGCCGCGCGGGCGGCGGCGTTGTTGACCCCGCTGGCGATGCCCGCGTGCCGGACCTCGACGGCGGCCAGCACGGTCGCCGTCAGCGGTGCGACCAGCAGCGTCATGCCGCAGCCCATCACCGTGACGGCGGGCAGCACGTCCACCCAGTAGGAGGAGTCCGGGCCGACGCGCAGCATCAGCAGCACCCCGGCGGCGCACAGCAGGGGGCCGACGGTCAGCGGGATGCGCGGGCCGATCCGCTTGCCGAGCCGCCCGGCGCGCGCGGACAGCAGCAGCATCAGCACGGTGATCGGCACCAGCGCGAAGCCCGAGACCAGCGGCGAGAAGCCGGACACGATCTGGAGCTGCACCACCAGCAGGAAGAAGACGCCGCTGAACGCCGCGTACACGCACAGGGTGACCAGGTTCACGGCGGTGAACAGCCGGGAGGAGAACAGTCCGAGCGGCAGCATCGGATCGGGCGCGCGGCGCTCGACCGCCACGAAGGCGACGCCGAGCGCCACTCCGAGCACCCCGCTGACCCAGACGGCGGGGGACAGGCCCTCGCCGGCCGCCGTCAGCGCGTAGGTGATCGCGCCGAGGGCGAGGGCGGCGAGCACGGCGCCGAGGACGTCGAAGCGGCCGGAGGCGCCCTCGTCCCGGCTCTCCGGCACCGACCGGGTGGTGACCGCGATCACGGCGGCGGCGAGCGGCAGGTTCAGCAGGAAGATCCAGCGCCAGCCGGGGCCGTCCACCAGCCAGCCGCCGAGGAAGGGGCCGACCGCCGCCGACACCCCGCCGAGGCCGGACCAGAGCCCGACCGCCGCCGAGCGGTCGTCAGGGTGGAAGACGGCCTGGAGCATGGCGAGCGAACCGGGGGTGAGCAGTGCCCCGCCGATGCCCTGGACGGCGCGGGCGGCGATCAGCACGTGGATGTTCGGCGCGGCGGCGCAGGCCGCGGAGGCGACGGCGAACCAGACCACGCCGATCAGGAAGACCTTGCGCCGCCCGTAGCGGTCGCCGAGCGCGCCGCCGAGCAGGATCAGGCCCGCCAGGGTGAGCAGATAGGCGTTCAGGGTCCATTGCAGGGACGCGAGGGAGGCGCCGAGGTCGGCGCCGATCCGGGGCAGCGCGACGTTCACCACGGTGCCGTCCAGCATCGCCATGCTGGAGCCGAGCACCGTCGCCATTAGTACCCAGCGACCCTGCGCGGTGCCCAGGCGCAGGGTGCCGGCCTCGGAGGTGGCCACGGGCGAATCCTGCGCTGCCGAGGCGCACGTGACAAGGGTCACCGGTGGGTGTGTTGGCGGCTGGCGGTGCGTGAGCGGACGGGTGCGCGGCGTGGCCGATCTCGGCGCAGGGTCGTGGATCAGTGGCGGGCGGTGAATGGGTTGTGTACGCACCGTGGGCCCGGGCCTGCGGAGGGTCACTGGGACAGGGGGGATCGTTGCCGTTTCAAGAGATCGACATTGCTTCACCCGAACGGATGGGTTTTAGTTCAGCGACCGCCCGGCCAGTCCGGACGGATCCGCCGGGTGGAACGCCGAGTCCTGCCGCTGCCCGGTGGTTCGAAACGAACTCTGTACGGCAGGAGCGGGGGACCCACAGGTAAGTCGCCGGACCGGAGTTCGCGCCTCAGGGCGCGGGCGTCCAGGACCGGCTTGGGGTGAAGCCGCGCAAGCGGCCGGGCAACTCCAGCCCGAACCCGACAGCTCACCTCGCAGGCGTCGGAGAGGAAAATTCCATGCCTGCACAGGCTCGTCGTATCGCCCTGCCCCGCGCCGCCCGCATCGGCATCGCCACCGCCGTCACCGGTGTGTCCTTCGCCCTCCCGCTCGTCACCGCGATGAGCGCCCAGGCCCACACCCCGGCCGCTCCGGTCGCCGCCTCCACCGAGGCCAAGCAGGCCACGCAGGCCGCCGCTCCGGCCGCCCAGGCCACGCAGGAGAGCTACCGCGTCGTCAGCGGTGACACCCTGTCCAAGATCGCCGACGCCAAGAACGTCGAGGGCGGCTGGCACGCGCTGTACGAGCAGAACCGCTCGGTCGTCGGCGCCAACCCGAACCTGATCTTCCCGGGCCAGCAGCTCGCGCTGTCCGGCCACGCCGCCCCGGCCGCCGACGCCGCCCCGGCGAAGCCCGCCGCCCCGGCCAAGCCCGCCAAGCCGTCCGCTCCGGCGACCCAGGCCGCCAAGCCGCAGGCCCAGGTCCAGGTGCAGACCGAGGCCGCCAAGCCCTCCGCGCAGCTCGAGACCCAGCTCCAGGTCGCCGTTCCGGCCCAGGCCGTGACCGCCACTCCGGTCGCCGCCGCCACCTCCGGCTTCGTCGCCCCGCTGGCGAGCCCGCGGCTCGGCACCGCCTACGGCGTGGCCGGCTCGATGTGGGCCTCCGGCCACCACACCGGCCAGGACTTCGTCGCCTCCACCGGCACCCCGCTGCGCGCCGTCGCCAACGGTGTCGTGGTCAAGGCCGGCAACGGCGGCGCCTACGGCAACGAGGTCGAGATCAGGCTCGCCGACGGCCACTACGCCGAGTACGCGCACCTCTCCTCGATCGGCGTGAGGATCGGTCAGACCGTCACCGCCGGCCAGCAGATCGGCCTCTCCGGCGCCACCGGCAACGTGACCGGCCCGCACCTGCACTTCGAGATCCGCAACGGCTCGGAGTACGGCTCGGACATCAACCCGGTCGCCTACCTGCGCGCGCACGGCGTCGCGCTCTGACCCCGAGAGCTCCGGGGTACCAGGAACCACCGCCGCTGCGGGCGAACCGATCGCCCGGGATGGTCATGTCGGGTGACCGCTCGACCGGGTGATCGCCGCACGGCGGACATGGGCGCGGGACACGCCCAGGCCGGCCCGGCCGCATGAGGACCTCCTCGTGCGGCCGGGCCGGCCGCTTTCGTTCCCGGGCCCGCCGGGGTGTTCGAGCGATCGAACGAAGCGTCAACTCCGGTGTCCCGCAGGGGGGTCGCCGGGATCTCCGGGCGCCCGCGGGCGCCATGCTGGCGGACGGTCAGCGCCCGGCCGGTCCGGCGGTCGGGCGGGCCGGGAGGCGAGGAGGCCGGATGGCGGTCCGCAGCGGGGGCGTGGCGGGGGAGACGGCCGGGCGGGAGCGGCCCGGGGCGGGCGGGGTCGACCGGCTGAAGGCGGACTCGGTCGGCCTGGTCGGCGTGGTGTTCATGGCGCTCGCCACCGCCGCCCCGATCACCGCGATGACCGGCAACCTGCCGATCATCGTCGGTCAGGGCAACGGCGCGGGCGCGCCCGCCGCGTACATCGTGGCGACCGTGGTGCTGACGGTGTTCTCGGTCGGCTACGTGGCGATGGCCCGGCACATCACCGCGGCCGGCGCGTTCTACGGCTACGTCTCGCACGGGCTGGGGCGGGTGGCGGGGATGGCCTCGGGGCTGCTCGCGGTGCTCGCGTACGTCGTCACCGAGGCCGCGGCCCTCGGCTTCTTCGCGTACTCGCTGCGCGGGCTGGTCCGTTCACAGCTGGGGGTGGACGTCGGCTGGGGCTGGTACGCGCTGTTCGGGGCGGCGGTGATCGGGGTGATGGGCTGGTTCGACCTGCATCTGACGGCCAGGGTGCTCGGGGTCGCGCTGGTGCTGGAGATCGGCGTCCTGTCGGCGGTCTCACTGGCGGTGCTGCTCTCCGGCGGCGGGCCGGACGGGCTCGCGGCCGGGACCCTGAACCCGCTGAACGCGCTGAAGGGGGTGGGGAGTTCGGGGACTTCGGCGGCCGGTCTCGGACTGTTCTTCGCGTTCTGGTCCTGGGTGGGCTTCGAGTCCACCGCGATGTACGGCGAGGAGTCCCGAGACCCGAAGCGGGTGGTGCCGCGGGCCACGCTGATCTCCGTGATCGGGGTCGGGCTGCTCTACGTCTTCGTGTCCTGGATGATCGTGTCCGGCAACGGCGTCGAGCGGGCGGTCGCGGTGGCGGGCGGCGCGGTGCCGGGCAAGGACGGCAACAGCCTGTTCTTCGACCAGCTCGCCGCGCACCTGGGGGCCTGGGCGGTGAAGGTCTTCCAATGGCTGGTCGTCACCGGCTCGTTCGCCTGCGCGATGGCCTTCCACCAGTGCGCGGCCCGGTACCTGTACGCGATCGGGCGGGAGGGGCTGCTGCACCCGGCGCTCGGCCGCACCCATCCGCGGCACGGCTCGCCGCACGTCGCCTCGGTGACGCAGTCGGTCATCGCGGTGGGGCTGGTGGCGGGGTTCCTGGCGGCCGGCATGGACCCGTACGCGCACCTGTACACGCTGCTGGCGCTGCTCGGGACGATGGCGATCCTGGTCGTGCAGACGCTCTGCTCCTTCGCCGTGGTCGGGTACTTCCACGTGCGCGGACGGCACCCGGAGACGGCGCACTGGTTCCGGACGCTGGCCGCGCCGCTGGCGGGCGGGGTGGCGATGGCCGGGGTGGTGGTGCTGCTGGTGCTCAATCGGGACGCCGCGGCGGGGGAGGCGGCGCACACGCTGCTGTTCCGGCTGATCCCGTACCTGGTGATCGGGGTGTTCGCGGGCGGGATCGGGCTGGCGCTCGCGGTGCGCCGGTGGCGGCCCGGGCTGTACGCGCGGATCGGGCGGGTGGTGCTGGAGGACGCGGTCGAGCGGTGACCGGGCCGGGGCCGCGGTGGCCGGCGGGCCCGGGCGTTCGCGCCGGGCGGGCCCGGGTTCAGCGCCGGTGGACCGGCAGGCCGTACTGGGCGGCGGCCAGCAGCTCGTGCATCCGGTGGCCGAAGTCGTCGGTGTCCCGGGCGGGTTCGGGGAAGACCAGGCGGACGTCGCGGTGGCCGTGCGAGTGGTCCAGGCGCAGCACCAGGCCGTGGCGGTCCAGGGCGAGCGGGCGGACCTCCGGGGCGTGGGCGAGCACGGCCGGGTCGAGCAGCCGGGTGAGGACGTCGAGCGCCTCGGCGTGGTCGTCGGCGAGGTGGGTGAGCAGCATGGCCTCGTACCGGGCCAGCGGGTCGGGGGTGGCCAGGGCGAGGTCGGCGGCGGTGATCGCGCCGGTGGCGTACGGGGTGGCGAGGACGGCGTGGGCGACGTCCACCCGCAGGTGCACGCCGAGGCCGTCGTCGGTGAGGTGGGCCGGTCGCAGCCGGCCGGCCAGGGTGAGGCGGGCGCGGACGCGGTCGCGGACGGCGACGGGGGCGATGTCGGTGACGTCGAGGACGACGGCGAGGCCCTCGGCGGCGCCGACGGCGGCCGTGGTCAGCGGGTCGTCCAGGGCGGCGCGCAGTCGCAGCCGGGAGCCGTGCACGGAGACCTGGGTGTCCAGGTGGTGGTGCTCGCCCAGGGCGCGGACGGTGAGCGAGGAGGTCGTGCTGAGCAGGCTGTGGATCCGGTCGGCGGTGCTGGGCTCGGGGACCTCGGTGTCGCCGGTGGGCAGGCTCATGGACGGACCTCCAGTTAGTTAGGTGAGCCTAACCTAATGTGCGGCTGGGGGTGTGGCAAGCAGGCGGTGTGGCAAGCAGGCGGTGGGGTGAGCAGGCGGTGGGGCGAGCGGGCGGGCCCGGGCAGGCGGAAGGGCCCGGACGCGCGGGTGGCGTCCGGGCCCTTCCGTCGGGCGGGGCCGGGTCAGCCGATGACGGCCTGGGCGTCGATCTCGACCAGCATCGGCTCCTGCGGCAGCTCGACGAAGACGGTGGTACGGCACGGCTTCACGCCGCCGGGCTTGATGTTCTCGTCGATGAACTCGGCGTAGACCTCGTTCATCAGCGGGAAGTCGGCGCGCTTGGTGAGGTAGACGCGGAACATCACCACGTCCTCGATGGTGGCGCCGCCGGCCTCGACGATGGCCTTGACGTTCTCCAGGGTGCGGCGGGTCTGCGCCTTCACGTCGCCGTGGTGCAGGTACTCGCCGGTGGCCGGGTCCTGCGGGCCCTGGCCGGAGACCTGGAGGAACGGGCCCTTGCGGACGCCCTGGGAGAACATCCAGGCGGGGGCGGGGGCGCCATCGGTGCGGATCTCGGTCTTCTCGAAGGTCTGGGGGTGCTCGGCGGACATCGGGTTCCTTACGTTGTATGACGGTTCGTCAGTTGTGGTCGGGGCGGCCGCAGTCGGCCGAGACGGCGCGGGTGGTGGCGAGCAGCTGCGGGAGCAGGTCCAGCACCTGCTCGTACGGCAGGACGACGTCCGGGACGGAGATCGAGGCTGCGGCGACCACCCGCCCGCTGGCGTCCCGGACGGGCGCGGCCACGCAGTTGATGAAGGACTCGTGCTCGGCGTGGTCCTGCGCCCAGCCCTGGGCGGCGACCCTCTCCAGCTCGGCGAGCAGCGCCTCGGGGGAGGTCAGGGTGCGTTCGGTGTGCCGGACGAAGTCGATCCCGGCCACCACCCGGCGCCGCTCCGGCAGCGGCAGGTCGGCCAGCAGCACCTTGGAGACGGCGGCGCTGTGCAGGGCGGCGCGCAGGCCGATCCGGGAGTACATCCGCACCGGGTGGCGGGAGTCGAACTTGTCGATGTAGACCACCTCGCCGCCCTCGTACGCGGCCAGGTGCACGGTCTGGCCGGTGGCGGCGTTCAGCTCGGCCAGGTGCGGGGCGGCGATCCGGCGCACGCCGCGCTGCTCCAGGGCCAGACCGGAGAGCGCGAAGAGGCCGGCGCCCAGGTGGTAGCGGTAGGCCGCGTCGCGATAGACGAACCGTTCCTCTTCGAGGCTCTGCAGCAGTCGGAGCACGGTCGTCTTGTGGACGCCGAGCACCTCGGCGAGCTGGTCGAGGGAGCGCTCGCCCTCGCCGAGCTCGGCGAGGATGCGCAGGGCGCGGGTGACGGTCTGACTCATCGTGCTCCGCTTCGAGGGCTGGGGTTCCCGCTCATTGTGCCCGGGCCCGGTCGGCGGACGACGACCGGTCGGCGCACGGCGTCCGGTCGGTCGGGCGTGCGACGCCGGCGGGCAGGGACGGGCCGGTGATGCCCTCCGGGGTGACCCGGGTGGCGGCCCACTGGGCGGGGGAGGCGTCGAGCAGGGCGGCCACCACGGCGGCGTCCGGCAGCTCGGCCTGGTCGCCGGGGGCGGTCAGCGCGCAGGCGGCGCTCAGGTGGCCGAGCCGCAGCCGGCGCCGCTGGTCCAGGCCCCGGACGGTGCCGGCCAGGTAGCCGGCCGCGAAGGCGTCGCCCGCGCCGGTGGCCTCGACCACCTCGACCGCGAGGGCCGGCTCGGTGACCGCCGTACCGTCCTGCTCCAGGGCGGTGACCTGCCGGGCCGCGTCCTTGACCACGACGGTGGCCGGGGCGGGGAAGCGGCGGCGGAGCTCGGCCGGGTCGCCGGTGCCGAAGGCGGTCTCGGCCTCGTCGGCGCCGAGCAGCAGCAGGTCGGCGGCGTCCAGCAGCGGCGGCAGGACGGCCGGGTCGCGGTCGAGCCAGAGCGAGGGGCGCCAGTTGAGGTCGAAGCTGACCAGGCGGCCCGGACGGCGGTCGGCGAGCAGGGCGCGCAGCAGGGCCAGGCAGTCGTCGGAGAGCGCGGCGGTGATGCCGGACAGGTGCAGCAGCCGGGCGCCGGCCAGCAGCGCGGCGGCGGCCGGGTCGGCGAGCAGGCCGGGC
>NZ_LFVW01000237.1:0-11695 GCF_001182915.1 Kitasatospora sp. MY 5-36 | reverse complement strand
CCGGACGGCCCCGGGCGCCCGCACCGCCGTCCGCCCTGGGCCGATCCGGCCCGCCGTGACGGCGCCGCCCGCCGGGTGCTCGCCGTCGGCTTCGCGGGCGCCGTCTTCCAGCCGCTCTACAACGGCGGCATGGTCGACCGCTTCTCGCCCGAGGGCCCGGCGTACGGGGTGTTCCTGACCGCCGTCGCCGCGCTGGCCGCGCTCTGCGACGCGACCCTGGCGGCGCTATTGCGCCGCTCCGGCGGCGGGCTGCGGTTCCCGGCGGCGCTGGAGGACGAGCTGCGCTCGCTGTTCGGCATCGGCTCGGCGATCGTCGCCACCGGGATGCTGGTCAGCCTCGCGGCCGGCGAGGTCGGGCTGTGGGCGCTGCCGCTGTTCTGCACCCCGCTGCTGCTCGCCCAGGTGTCCTTCCGGCGCGCCGCCGCCGTGCGGGCCACCACCGGGCAGACCATCGCCAGCCTCGCCCGGGCCACCGAGGTGGCCGGGTACACCCCGCACGGGCACGCGCGCCGGGTCGCGGACACGGCGTGCGCGCTGGGCCGCGAGCTGGGTCTGGGCACCCGCGAGCTCGCCCTGCTGGAGTACGCCGCGCTGATGCACGACGTCGGCCAGCTGTCCCTGGTCGAACCGGTGCCGGACGGCGCCACCGCGCTGCTGCCCGAGGCCGAGCAGCAGCGGATCGCCCGCCTCGGCAGCGAGGTGATCAGCCGCACCGGGGTGCCCCGGCAGGTCGCCGAGCAGGTCGCCCGGCTGGCCGACCCGTGCACCGGGCCCGCCTCGGGCGACGGCCCGGTGCCGCTCGCCTCCCGGATCATCCGGGTCGCCAACGCCCACGACGACCTGCTCACGGCGGCCCGCGGCCGGGGCGTCGGCGAGGCCGTCGGGCGGCTGGAGGCGCTGGAGGCCCTGCGGCTGGGCCGGGGCCGGGTCTACGACGCCCGCGTGGTGGACGCCCTGGCCAGGGTGGGCGGCTAGCGCCTGTCCTCGAACTCGGGTCCGCGGGGCCCGTACGGCCGGGCGGAGCAGGGTCCGCGGGCCCGTACGGCCCGGGCCGTCGGCCGCCGCCGCGGGGCCCGGGAACCGGGTTCCGGCCGTCAGGGGTTGAGCGGGCGGCATCGGACAGGCAGGCTGGGGAGGGGCGGGCCCCAACCTCGGCGGTGGGGAGCGCGGGCGGGGGCGGGCGTGGTTGGATGCGGTCGTAGCGTGGAACACCGACCCGGGGCACCGGGCCCGGGCGCCCTCCGAGGCGGTACGGGCACGGTGGCACGGGACTTGAGCGGACGACGACGGCAGGGACGAACGTGAGGATCTTCCACCGGGCACGGCACCGGCCGTCCGCCACCTGGCGGCAGACGACCGACCGGGCCTTCACGCTGATCGGCGACGGCCGCTACGAGGACGCCGGCGCCCTGCTGGTGATGGCCGCCGACCTGGAGCCGTGGCTCTCCGACTCCTGGTTCAACCTCGCCCTGCTGCACAAGTTCCGCCGGGACTGGGAGCAGGCCCGCTCGGCCGGCCTGCGCGCCGTCGCCCTGCTGGACCGCGAGCACGGCGCCCCGGACTGGTGGAACCTCGGCATCACCGCCACCGCCCTCCAGGACTGGCCGCTGGCCCGCCGCGCCTGGCAGGCGTACGGGCTGAAGCTGTCCGGCGGCCCCGGCGCGCAGCCGGACGGCCCGGTCAGCCTGGACCTCGGCACCACCCCGGTGCGGCTGTCCCCGGACGGCGAGTCCGAGGTGGTCTGGGGCCGCCGGCTGGACCCGGCCCGGATCGAGGTGCTGTCCATCCCGCTGCCCTCCTCCGGCCGCCGCTGGGGCGAGGTGGTGCTGCACGACGGCGCCCCGCACGGCGAGCGGGTCACCGACGGCGTCGCCTACCCGGTGTTCGACGAGATCGAGCTGTGGGCGCCCTCCCCGGTGCCGACGTACGTGGTGCTGCTGCAGGCCGCCACCGCCGGGGACCGGGACGCGCTGGAGCGGCTGGTCGCCGACGCCGGCTACGCGGCCGAGGACTGGACCTCCTCGGTGCGGCTGCTGTGCCGCGCCTGCTCGGAGAGCCGGATGGCCTCCGACGACGGGGTCGCCGCCCACCACGACCCGCACGACGACGGTGACGCCGCCCACCCCGGCCACCTCAGCCACCTCAGCCAGGGCGGCGCGGCCGGGATGTCCTGGCTGGTCGAGCGCGAGTGCGGGATCGCCGCCCCGGCCCACCTGGTGCGCACCCTGCTGGACCGCTGGGTCGCGTCCGCCCCGGGAAGCCGGGCGTACCGGGACCTCGAAGAAGTGTGCTGAGTACCCTGGTGAGGTAACGCGTACACCGACGGAAGCGGAAGACATGGCGGAGCAGGCCGAGCAGCACGAGCACGAGCACGACGTGGAGGGGACGGCGGCCGAGGCGCCCGTGAAGGTGATCGGTGAGGAGCCCGACCTCAGCAAGGGCACCGCCCGCCCGATCACCGTCGTCGGCAACCCGGTGCTGCACCGCGAGGTCAAGGACGTCACCGTCTTCGACGGTGAGCTGTCCGCGCTGATCGACGACATGTTCCAGTCGATGTACGCCGCCGAGGGTGTCGGCCTCGCCGCCAACCAGATCGGCGTCGACCTCAAGGTCTTCGTCTACGACTGCCCGGACGACGAGGGCGTGCGCCACATCGGCCACGTGATCAACCCCGTGCTGGAGGAGTACCCGGCCGACCGCCGCCGCGTCCTGGACGACGGCAACGAGGGCTGCCTCTCCGTCCCGACCGCCTACGCCGAGCTGGCCCGCCCGGACTACGCCGCGGTCACCGGCGTCGACAAGGACGGTCAGCCGATCCGCGTCGAGGGCACCGGCTTCTTCTCGCGCTGCCTCCAGCACGAGACCGACCACCTCTACGGCACCCTCTACATCGACAAGCTGTCGAAGCGGGACCGCAAGGACGCCCTGAAGCAGATGGCCGAGGGCACCCCGAAGTACGCGACCGTGGCGAACGACTGACGGTCCGTCGCACGCGAGGGCCGGGACACCGCTGGTGTCCCGGCCCTCGGCGTTCCGTGGGGCGGTTTCGTGCGGGGGAGCGGCTCAGGACTCGCCGTGCTGGCCGCGGGAGAAGATGGTCGGGCTGCCGGGGAGTTCCGGGTTCGCGCCGAGGTGGTCGGCCAGGTCGCGCACCCCCTCGGCGAGCGAGACCGCCGGCCGGTAGCCGAGGCCCTGGAGCTTGGAGATGTCGCCGACCAGCCGGTAGGTGTCGTCCTCGATCTCCGGGATCACGCTGACCTCGGGCGTGACGCCGGTGGCCTCCCCGATCGTGTTGACGAGGTCGCGCATCGAGACCTCCGTACCGGAGCCGATGTTGAACACCTCGCCCAGCTCGGCCCGGTCGGCGATCGTCAGCAGCCCCTGGACCAGGTCGGTGACATGGACGAAGTCGCGGGTCTTCCGGTCGATGTCGCCCACGATCTGGATGGGCTGGTGGTTGAGGTGCCAGCGCAGGAACCGGCCGACCTCGACCATCGCCTCGTGCGGGTTCTCACCCGGCCCGTAGACGCAGAACGGGCGGCCGACCACCACCGGCAGACCGCAGGCGCGGTGGAGCGCCAGGCAGGTGATCTCGCCGCTGAGCTTCGACGCGCCGTACGGGACGAAGGGGCGGGTCGGGTGGTCCTCGTCCATGGGGAATTTCCGCGGAGTTCCGTAGACGGACGCGGACGAGACGTAGACGACCCGGCGGACGGACGCCTTGAGGAGGGCCTCGGCGAAGATCAGGGTGCCGAGTGCGTTGATCTCGAAGTCGAGGCGCGGCTGCGTCACCGACAGCGTGCCGTTCGCGTTCGCGGCGACGTGGAAGACCAGGTCGGCGTCGTCCACGGCCTCGGCGACGGCGTCGACCTCGCGGATGTCCAGCAGGTGCAGGGTGGTCCCGGACGGCGCCGAGATGCTCGTCGCGGTCCGGGCGTTGTCGATGATCGCCACCTCTTTCCCGAGAAAGAGAAGGGCGCTGGTCAGGTGCCTTCCGACGAAACCCAATCCGCCCGACACCAATACCTTGTCGTATTCTTCGAGCATATTATCGATATATCAAGCCTCGAACATATTCGCGATCCGGGAATTCGGAATCGCGTCCGTCCGGGTGAAAATCAGGCGGACAGGTGTTGCCCCGGTTCGCGCTGTTACGGCGCGTGGCGCTCCGGTTCGTGGCGTTCCGGCTCCGTGTCGAAGGCGCGGAAGAGCGAGAGGTCGGGGGTGCGGCCGCGGATCGCGGTCCAGGCCTCGTCGAAGCCGCGCCGGACCCCGGCCGGCGGCCACGGGGCGGGCCGCAGCTCCGGGGGGAGGAGCGGGTCGAGCTCCAGGGCGTGGGTGAAGGCCTCGGCCAGGCGCAGCGCGGTGGCGACGAGTTCGACGGAGCCGCGGTCGGGGCCGAGGGGCTCCTCGGCCAGTGCGTCGGCGAGGGGCCGGTAGGCCTCGACCGTCCCGGCCGCGGGCCAGAGGTGCTCGGCGGTGGCGGCGGGGCCGGTGAAGCCCCGGCCGGTCAGGCGGGTGGCCTCCGCCGTGACCAGGTAGGCGTCGACGGTCGCCGCCGAGGCCTCGGCGGCGAGTTCGTCGAGCAGGTCGTGCGGGCTGACGTAGGCACCGGGCGCGAGCGGGGCGGCGCCGAGCCGGGTCAGCGCGGTGCGCAGGGCGTCGCGTTCCGCCCGGTGCCGCTCGGGGACGGAGAAGGTGTAGAGGCGCCACAGTCCGTCCCAGGGGGCGCGCCCGGCGTCCTGGGCGTAGGCGAGCGCGACGAACCGGACGTCCAGGTCCGAGCGGAGCCGGCCCGCGTCGGTCAGGACGAGCCGGCCCTTGCGGCCCCGCCCCTCCTGCCGCAGGACGCCCGCCGCCTCCAGCCGCCGTACGGCCAGCCGTACCGGCTGGTCGGACAGGCCGGCCGCCGCGGCGACGTCGTAGACGTAGTCGAGCGGGGCCGTGCCCTGCGGGTCGAAGCAGGCCTCGACGACCGTGCGCGGCGCGGGTCGGTACGGCGCGGCGTTGTCTGCGGACACGGGAGACCTCGGTTCTCGATCACGGGGCCCGGGGCTGGGGCCGTCCGGTCAATGTGCCACATCCGGCACGAGGGGCCTCAGGCGCCTTCCCAGGGGTAGCCGTGGCGGCGGAAGGCCGAGGCGATGGCCGCCTTCCCGCCCTCGACGTCGTCGTCGAAGAGGACCCGGCCGACCGGTGACTCGATCCGCACCTTGCCGCCGTGGCGGAAGACGCCGCCGACCTGGTCCCGGGCGATCACCCGGCTGTCGTCGCCCTCGACGACGGTGATGCTCTCGTCCGAGATGCGCAGCGTGGCGGCGTGGTAGGTGACGAACATCCCGACCACGAGCCCGACGGCGGCGAGCGCCACCGGTCGGCCGATCACCATGGCCGGGGAGGTGAACGAGCCCAGGAAGCGCACGGTGTCCGCGTAGGGGATCGGGTGCCGGGCGGCGAACTGGAGCAGCCACGGGACGGCGAAGCCGAGGCCGGCGCCGACCGCGCCGCAGAAGGCCCAGATGACCACCTTGGTGTCGAGGGGCATCCGGAGCTCGGTCACGGCGGACTGGGCGCCGGTATCTTTCGTCATATGGACGACCGTAGCAGATTCAATAGGTTAAGGGCATGGTCGGAGGCGCTTCGGGACGGGGCGGCGGCCCCGGTGTCACGTTTCCGACGGCTCCCCGGTCCATCTGTCGGGCGCGGTGGCCGCAGTCCGCGCCGCCGCCGACCGAGAGAGGGGACATGACCATGGAGACCCTGACCGTCCGACGCGTCATCGCCGCACCGATCGAGGACGTGTTCGACTGGTGCGCCACCACCACCAACTACACCCGCTCCCCGCTCATCCTCCGGGCCCGCCTGGCCCGGCCGGGCGCCGGTGCGCCGTACGGCGTGGGGGCGGTACGGGTGCACACCTGGGCGATCGGCTGGTTCCGCGAGCGGGTCACCGCGTACAACCGGCCGTACGGCTTCGACTACACGGTCGAGCGCAGCCTGCCGCCGTCCCGGCACGAACTCGGCCGGATGACCTTCACCGAGGTCCCCGGCGGGACCGAGGTCGCGTGGACGACCACCTTCCAGGTCCACCTGCCCTTCGGCGCGGCCCTCACCCGGGCCCTGGCCAAGCCGGTCATCGCCCACACCTTCGGCCGCATCCTCGCCGCCGCCGAGGCTGACCTCACCGCCGGCCGCCGGCGGGCCGGGAACGGCGACGCCGGGTGACGGCGGGCAACGACAGAGGTGCCCCGCACGGCCGAGCCGTGCGGGGCACCTCTGGTGTTGCGTGTGCTTCTTAGAAGTCGTCGTCGAAGGCGACGGAGCCCTCGACGGCGACCTGGTACGCCGAGACGCGGCGCTCGAAGAAGTTGGTCAGCTCCTGGACGTTCTGGAGCTCCATGAAGCCGAACGGGTTCGTCGACCCGTAGCGGATCGGCAGGCCCAGGCGGGCCAGGCGCTGGTCCGCCACGGCCTCCAGGTACTCGCGCATCGAGGCGGTGTTCATGCCGGGCAGGCCGTCACCGCACAGGTCCTGGGCGAACTGGAGCTCGGCCTCGACGGCCTCCTCCAGCATCTCGGTGACCTGCTTGGCCATCTCGTCGTCGAAGAGGTCGGGCTCCTCCTCGCGGACGGTGTCGACCACCGACATCGCGAAGTCCATGTGCATGGACTCGTCGCGGAACACCCAGTTGGTGCCGGTCGCGAGACCGTGCAGCAGGCCGCGCGAACGGAACCAGTACACGTAGGCGAAGGCGCCGTAGAAGAACAGGCCCTCCACGCAAGCCGCGAAGCAGATCAGGTTCAGGAGGAACGCGCGGCGGTCCTCCTTGGTCTGCAGCGAGTCGATGTGGTCGACCGCGTTCATGTACTTGAAGCAGAACTGCGCCTTCTGGCGGATGGAGGGGATGTTCTCCACCGCGGCGAAGGCCGCGTTGCGGTCCTCCGGGTCGGGCAGGTAGGTGTCCAGCAGCGTCAGGTAGAACTGGACGTGCACGGCCTCTTCGAACAGCTGCCGCGAGAGGTACAGGCGCGCCTCGGGCGAGTTGATGTGCTTGTAGAGGCTCAGCACCACGTTGTTGGAGACGATCGAGTCGCCCGTCGCGAAGAACGCGACCAGCCGGCCGATGAGGTGGCGCTCGCCCTCGCTGAGCTTCGCCAGGTCGGCGACGTCGGAGTGCAGGTCCACCTCCTCGACGGTCCAGGTGTTCTTGATCGCGTCCCGGTACCGGTCGTAGAACGACGGGTAGCGCATCGGGCGCAGGGTCAGCTCGAAGCCGGGGTCGAGCAGCATCTTGCGGTCTTCGGGGGTGGTCACTGGCAGGCCTCGCAGGACTCGGGGTTCTCCAGGGAGCAGGCGATGGCGGCTTCCTGCTCCGGGGTGAGGGAGGGGGTGTTCACGGGCACCGGCGCCGGCGCGGCGGCACGGGCGGTGCCGGACGCGGCCTGGGCGATGCGGGTGGCCGGGCGCGAACGCAGGTAGTAGGTGGTCTTCAGACCCACCTTCCACGCGTAGGCGTACATCGAGCTGAGCTTGCCGATGGTCGGCGCCGCCATGAACAGGTTCAGGGACTGGCTCTGGTCCAGGTACGGCATGCGGGCCGCGGCCAGGTCGATCAGCGCGCGCTGCGGCAGCTCCCAGGCCGTCCGGTACAGCGAACGGACCCCGGCGGGCAGCCAGTTCAGGTCCTGGACGGAGCCGTTGGCGTCGCGCAGGGCGTCGCGGGTCTGCTGGTCCCAGACGCCGAGCTCCTTGAGCTCGCGCACCAGGTACGGGTTGACCTGGAGGAACTCGCCGGACAGCGTCTCGCGCTTGAACAGGTTGGACACCTGCGGCTCGATGCACTCGTACACGCCGGCGATGGACGCGATGGTCGCGGTCGGCGCGATGGCCAGCAGCAGCGAGTTGCGCAGGCCGGTCTCGGCGATCCGGGCGCGCAGCGCCGTCCAGCGGTCGGCCCACTGCGGGGCGGCCGTCGGGAAGTGGTCGATGTGCAGCTCGCCGCGGGCGGCGCGGGTCTCGCCGTACGCCTCGTGGCGGCCGAGCTGCTCGGCCAGGTCGGCGGAGCGCTCGTACGCGGTGAGCATGATGCGCTCGGCGATCAGCGTGGACAGGCGGGCGGCCTCGGCGGAGTCGAAGTCGATCCGCAGCTTGAAGAAGACGTCCTGGAGGCCCATCACGCCGAGGCCGACCGGCCGCCAGCGGGAGTTGGAGGTGCCGGCCTCGGTGGTCGGGTAGAAGTTGATGTCCACCACGCGGTCGAGGAACGTCACGGCCGTGCGGACGGTGGCGTCGAGGCGCTCCCAGTCCATGGCGCCGAGCAGGTCGTCGACCGTGGCACCGGGGGCCACGTGGGCGCCGAGGTTGACCGAGCCGAGGTTGCAGACGGCGGTCTCGGAGTCGTCCGTGACCTCCAGGATCTCCGTGCACAGGTTGGAGGAGTGCACGGTGCGGCCCGGCAGGGCGGTCTGGTTGGCGGCGCGGTTGGAGGCGTCCTTGAAGGTCATCCAGCCGTTGCCGGTCTGCGCCAGGGTGCGCATCATGCGGGCGTACAGGGTCTGCGCCGGGATGGTGCGGACGGCCTTGCCGGCCAGCTCGGCCTTGCGGTAGGCCTCGTCGAAGTCGGCGCCCCACAGGTCGACCAGCTCCGGCACGTCGGCCGGGGAGAACAGCGACCAGTCCTGGTTGGCGTTGACCCGGCGCATGAACTCGTCCGGGATCCAGTGCGCCAGGTTGAGGTTGTGGGTGCGGCGGGCCTCTTCGCCGGTGTTGTCGCGGAGCTCCAGGAACTCCTCGATGTCGGCGTGCCAGGTCTCCAGGTAGACGCAGGCCGCGCCCTTGCGGCGGCCGCCCTGGTTGACGGCGGCGACCGAGGAGTCGAGGGTGCGCAGGAACGGCACGATGCCGTTGGACTTGCCGTTGGTGCCGCGGATCAGGCTGCCGCGCGAGCGGATGCGCGAGTAGGACAGGCCGATGCCGCCGGCGTGCTTGGACAGGCGGGCGATCTGCGCGTAGCGGTTGTAGATCGAGTCCAGGTTGTCCAGCGGCGAGTCGAGCAGGTAGCAGCTCGACATCTGCGGGTGCCGGGTGCCGGAGTTGAACAGCGTCGGCGAGGAGGTCAGGTACTCCAGGCGGCTCATCAGGCCGTACAGCTCGGCCACCTCGCGCACCGACTGCTCGGAGTCGCCGACCGCCAGGCCGCAGGCGACGCGGAGCAGGAAGTGCTGCGGGGTCTCGATCACCTTGCGGGTGATCGGGTGGCGCAGCAGGTAGCGGGACTGCACGGTGCGCAGGCCGAAGTACTCGAAGCGGTCGTCGCCGGCGGTGTCGATCAGCGCGTCCAGGGCGGCGGCGTGCTTGGCGACGAAGTCCGCGGTGGTGTCGCCGATCAGGCCCTCGGTGTGGCCGACGGCGATCGAGGCGGAGAAGGACACCGAGCCCTGGCTGTTCGCCTCGTCGACGATCTCCAGCGCGAGCAGGCGGGCGGCCAGCTTCGAGTACTGGGGGTCCTCGGCGATCATCGACGCGGCGGCGTCCACGGCCAGCCCGCGCAGCTCGGCGAAGTCCGAGCCGGCGTGGCGGCCGCGCAGCGCGGCGGCGGCGACATGGCCGGGGTCGACCTCGGTGAGGTCGGTGCTGCGGTCGGTGAGCAGCCGCAGCAGCGCGCCCCCGGGGTCGGAGACCGTCGGGTCGGTGAAGGCGGTACCGGAGCCCTGGGCGGGCAGGGTGGCTGAGGCAGCGGTGGTCAAGGCGCTCTCTCCTGGCGGCGATCGGCGGCGGTGCTCGGGGGGCCACCGGGCCGATCTGGGCAGGGGAGCACGGCGCGAACGCAAAAAAGCGTCGCGCGAGGTGACTCCCCGGCCCGCCCGCGAGGCCCGGAGGGGTACTGCTGGTGCCGGCGCGGCCTCTGCGGGAGGGCCGTGGCGCACGCCGTCGGCAGGTACTCGGACTCGCGGGGTGCGGCTGCTGGAGCCGCCCGCTCACCGCTGCGGGGCAGTCCCGGATTCGCACCGGGTTCCCCTGCATCGACAGCAGAAGCGAGCATACATGTTGTGCCGCCGGACTGCGGCGGCACCATATGTTGTGCCTGTCGTGTCGCGGATGTGCGTGGGCCGGGCAGCCGGTCAGTGCTTCAGATAGACCTTGTACGTGCTCGAATCGCCGGTCGGCGACGTGAATTGGGCGACCAGCCGGTAGTGTCCGGCGGCGCCCAGGGCCTCGCTCAGGGCCCGGTCGGTGGCCCTCGGCGCGGTGCTGTCGAGGACGACCATGGTGAACCAGCCGTCCCGGATCGCGGCGACGCTGCCGTCGTCGCCGTGGTGCTCGACGCCGGCCCCGTCGCGGTAGTCGGTGCCGGCGCGCGCGGAGACCCACTGCTCGGGCTTGGAGACGCCGCCGAGGTAGTACTCGGCGAGTCCGTCGACCTCGGTGAGGTAGCGGCCCTGGGGCTCCGTGTGGACCCGCAGGACGGCCAGCAGGCGGCCGGAGTCGGGCCCGTTCTGGTAGCGCAGCGCGGACTGCTCCAGGCCGAGGGCGAGCAGGGCGACCCAGACCAGGATGCCGAGCTGGGGGTGGCGGAAGTGGGCGCCGACCAGCCGGGTCAGGCCGACCCCGGCGAGCGGGGCGGCCAGCAGCATGCCGTAGCCGAGGTGGCGGAACAGCGCGCCGGAGGTGCCGGTCCACAGGTGGGCGGCGGGGACCAGCAGGGCGGTGGCGGTCAGGACGGCCCCGAGCAGGGCGCGCCGGCCCCGGGTGGTGGGGAGGGGCTCCTTCTCCGGCGCGTCGTGCTCGGGCATCTGTTCGCGGCGCGCGTAGGCGATGGTGCCGGCCACCGCGAGGACGGTGAACAGGCCGGCCCACTGGAGCGTGCCGAGCAGGACCGAGCCGGCCGAGCCGGGGGCGTTGCCGCGCGAGGGCGACCACCCGGCGACCTTGCCGAGGGTGCCGTACGGGAGCAGTAGGACGAGGGTGCCCAGGGCCGTCAGCAGTGAGCGCAGGGCGGCCGGGCCCACCCGGTGGTACGGCCGGGCGCAGGCGAAGGCGAGGGCCACCAGGGCGGGGACGGCGAAGGCCGCCGAGTAGGCCGTGGCGCAGGCCAGCGCCGTGGGCGGGGCGGCGAGCAGGGCCAGGGCCGGATGGCGGCCTGCGGTGAACACCGTGGTCCAGGCCGCGAGGGCGACCAGCAGGACGGCGAGGGACTCGGGCGCGGCGTAGAAGCCGACCACGACGGTGGACTGGAGGACGGCGTACCCGGCGATGGCGCAGATGGCGACCCGCTCGTTGAACAGCCGCCGGGTCAGCGAGTACAGCAGGACCGTGGTGAGCAGCGCGAAGCCGAGGCTGAGCAGCCGGGTGCCCCAGATGCCGTTGGCGTCGGCGGCGGCGCCGGCCAGCGGCGGGTAGAGCCAGGGCGAGCCGTGCACCCGGTCGACCAGGTCGGTGGTGACCGGGGTGCCGTGCAGCAGGTGGGCCAGCTGCTGGCGGCCGGCGACCATGGCGGCGGCCTCGTCGGGGTGCGCGGCGGCCAGCAGGCGCAGCGAGAGGGCGGCCTGGACGGTGAGGACGGCGCCCAGCAGGCCGCGGGCGATCCAGCGGCGCCGGGGGCTGGTGCCCGGGTCCCAGCCGATCGCGGGGACCCGCGGGATGGTGTACGGGGCCAGCTCGACGCCGTCGGGGTTGTCGACCGCCACGGCGGGG
>NZ_LFVW01000236.1:0-4651 GCF_001182915.1 Kitasatospora sp. MY 5-36 | reverse complement strand
CGGGGCGGGGCCCGTCGGGGCTGTCCACCGCCACGGCGCCGGGCCCGTCCGGGTCCGGCTCGGCGGCCGGGGCGTGGGCGGAGCGGCCGTGCGGGACGGGGGAGAACTCGGACTCAGTGCTCATCAGGGGTTCCGGATGTCGAAGCCGTAACGGGGGTCGGACACGCGCTGCTTGAACGCGGCGAGGGTGTCCGGCACGGCCTCGACCCGCCAGTCCGCCCGCTTGACGATGTTGAACCAGACGAAGCCGACGATGTCGTCGTGCGCCTCCAGCCCGGAGAACAGCTGGTCGATGTCCGCGTGCTGGCGCTTGCCCTGCTCGGAGGCGGTCTCGCTGATGAAGAAGGGCTTCTGGGAGAAGCCGCGGATCTCGGCCATGGTCGGGCCGTAGAGCGCGTCGAAGGTCTTGGGCCCGGTCTTGGTGAAGTAGCCGGTCATGCCGGCCCAGTCGACGTAGGTGTCGCCGGGGTAGTACGGCTCCAGCCGGGTGTTGGGCGCGGGGTCGGTGATGTTGGGGCTCCAGACCCAGATCACGTTGGTGGCGCCGGCCTGGTCGAAGAGGTCGTGGACGTGGCGCCAGGCGGCCACGAAGTCCTCGGGGGTGGCGGCCTGACGGCCCCACGGGTACCAGTCGCCGTTCATCTCGTGGGCGATGCTGACGGCGATCGGCAGGTTGAACTTGGCCACGGCCTTGGCGACGCCGCGCACGTAGTCGTCGGTGTCGCCGGCCGCGATCGAGGCGAGCGAGCGGTCGTGCGGCTCCCAGGCCATGAAGGGCAGCGCCCCGGCGTCGTGGATCCGGCGGGCGCCCGCGGTGTCGAAGCCGCCCTTCCAGTGGGCGTAGAACTCCAGGACGTTGGGCTGCTTGCCGATCGCGTCGCGGTAGCCGGGCAGCGCGTCCATCGTGGCGGGGACGTCGGGCAGGGCGGCGCCGAGGTACTTGTGGCTCGGCCTGAGCAGCGGCGTGACGTCGTACGGGACGCCGGCCGGCAGGGCCTTGGGCGTGGCGGGCGCGGCCGGCGCGGTGCCCCCCGCGGCGGGGGTCGCGCCCGGAGTGCCGGGAGTCCCGGGGGCGCCGGGGGCCGGGGTGGCGGCCGGGGCGGCCTGGGCGAGGTCCTTCTGCATCGCGAAGCCGGGGTCCTCGGGGCCGCACGCGGTGGTGAGCAGCAGGCCGGCGGCGGCCAGCAGCGGGAGCGCCAGCCGGTGACGGAGCCGGCCGGCCCGTCTCGGGTGGGCGGTCATGGCGATCACACTGCTTCCGTCGGGCGGGGCTGGACGAGGACCCGGCCCACGATGGTGGCGTAGAAGAGGCCGGAGGCGAGGACGAGGGCGAAGTTCAGCGGGCCCATGGTGAGCATCCGCCAGATGCTCAGCAGCACCCAGAGCAGGGCGGTTCCGCCGCCCCAGGCGATGACGCCGATCCAGAACCGCCGGGTCCTGTTCCGCTTGGCGCCGCTGGAGCCGGTCGGCTGCCAGGCCATCCGGTTGCGGCGCACGATGTCCCAGATGGCGAAGACGTGCGCCCAGCCGTACATCATGCGGGCGGCCCAGGCCTCCAGCCGGTAGGGGTTGCGGTGCCAGAGCGGGAAGATGACCGTCGCGTAGAGCAGGCCGGGCAGCACCAGCGCGGTGTTCTCCCAGCGGATCAGGTCGGGGCGGGCGAGCAGCAGGACGATCGGGATGAGCGGTGAGACGACGGTGAACAGCGCCGTGTGGATGTAGTAGAAGAAGCCGGACAGGTAGCAGGCCCGGGTGATCGGCCGCAGCTTGGTCTGCCAGAACTTCTTGCTGCCGAGCAGGCTCATCGAGCCGGTGCACCAGCGGTACTGCTGGTTGAAGAAGCCGCCGACGTTGTCCGGGCAGACGCCGGTGGCCAGCGCGACGGGTATGTACTGGAGGTCCCAGCCGAGGCGGCGCAGGTCGAACCCGGTGTGCACGTCCTCGGAGTGGCCGATCAGCGTGGTGCCGCCGTTCTCCTCCAGCGCCGCGCGCCGGTACACCGCGCAGCTGCCCACGCAGATGGCGCCGTCGCTGCGCTGCCGGGAGACCTGGACGGTCCGGTAGAACAGCTCCTGGACGGCGCCGGCGCCGCGCTCGATCCAGTTCTGCGAGTCCAGGATGCGGAAGAACTGCGGGGACTGGACGATGCCGAGGCGGGGGTCGGCCTCCATGTAGGGGAGCATCTCGTTCAGCAGGTCCGGCCGGGGCGCGAAGTCGGCGTCCAGGATGAGGATGTAGTCGCTGTCGGAGTTGCGGAAGCCGAACTGGAGGTTGCCGGCCTTCTTGAACCAGCCGAGCTTGTCGCGGGTGCCGTACACGAACCCGAAGTCGACGGCCATCTGCGCGAGTTGCGGGCTGTTGCTGTCGTCGAGGACGTACGGGGTGACGTCGCCCGGGTACTGGTCGCGGAGCCGGGCGACGTGCGTCCAGGTGTTGTGCAGGACCTCGATCGGCTCGCCGGCGACCGGGAGGAAGATGTCGACGGTCGGATGGTGCTCGGGCTGCCAGGACTTGACCAGGGCCCGGTGGGCGGAGAGGTCGAAGGTCTCGTTGAAGCCGTGCACCCAGCGGGATATGAGGTAGTAGACGATGGTGAAGGCGAGCGGCGGTATGAAGAAGAGGAACCACGGCGTCGCGCTCAGCAGCCCGATCTCGCTGGCCACCATGCAGGCGAAGCTGATGAGGGAGAAGCAGGTCAGCACCCACAGGTTGGTGCGGGCGTAGAGGTACTTCTCGGTGTTGTCCGGGGGTTGGGGGAGCAGGCCCCACCGGTTGCGGGCGGCCGGGCCGCGCCGGCTGCGGCGTCGTGAGACCGGCGGCTGACCGCTTCCCGCGAGTCGCGCGCTCTCGGTGACAGTCACGTGCTCTACTCCCCCGAAGCCGTACTGAGTCTGAACCGTCCCCGGGTGGTGGCCGTTGTCGCTCGGGCACCAGGGGACGCCAGGATCGTACGGGACCGATCGCTCTGCGTCCGCTTCCCCCTGTTCGACCGGCCGCCCGGAACCGATATCGAGCTCCGATCGTGATGTGAACGGGGGTGCGGCCGGAGCGCCTGTGTACGGTTGTCCGTTCGACGGGCGAGGACGGTTCGGGGGAGAGCGATGGGCATCGAGGACGGCGCGGCCGGGCGCGTGGCGCGGGGCCTGCGGGCGGTCGCCGCCTTCGGTGCGGTCGCCGCGCTGCTGGCCGGGTGCAGCGGCGACGTCGGGGCGGTGGAGCCGCCGGCCGGCCCGGCGACGGCGCTGTCCGGGCCGGGCATCTGCTCGACCGCGCAGGAGCCGTTCCCCAAGCTGGCGATGGACGGCGGCGCCAAGATCCTCGAACCGAACCCGTGGAACACCGCGGGCACGGTCTGCGTGGACCCGGTCGGGGACAGCGGGTTCACGGTGTCCCGGATCAATGACTTCGTCCCGAAGAACCCGCTCGCCCCGGGCGCCTACCCCAACGTCTCGACCGCCCCGGGCGCGAGCGGACTGCCGGTGCCGGTCAGCGCGCTCGGCGACGCCACCGCCGACTGGGACGCCAACGGCCGGGTGAGCGGCTCCTTCAACCTCTCCTTCGACCTCTGGTACGGCTCCAGCCCGGACAACTGCCTGCCGGGGGAGAGCGCCGAGGTGATGATCTGGCTGGACGCCACCGACAACGTGCGGCCCGCCGGCGACAAGGTGGCGGACGCCCTGCCGTTCGGGGACGCGAGCTACCACGTCTACCAGGCGCCGATCACCGGCCCGCACAGCGTGATCAGCTACGTCCGCACGGCACCCACCCACACCACCCGCGGCCTCGACCTGCGGCTGTTCACCGCCGACGCGATGGCGCGCGGCTACGTCCCGAAGAGCTCCTACCTCTGCCGGGTGCAGGCGGGGTTCGAGGTCTGGAGCGGCGGGACCGGCCTGCGCAGCAACTCCTTCGCCTTCCACAACCGGGTCGGCCTGCCGGCCGGCGAGGTCCCGGCGGGCGCCCCGGGGATCTGCCTGCGGCACGGCGGCGGCGGGACCGCCGGCAGCCCGGTGACCGTCGGATCCTGCGGCGACCAGGCCGTCTCGACCGGGTGGACGGTGGGCAACGACGGTTCGCTGCGCGGCGGGGCGGCCTGCCTGGCGCCGGGCGCCGACCGTTCCTCGGTGACCCTGGCCGAGTGCACCGGCGGCTCGGCCCAGCGCTGGGTCACCGCCCCCGGGCAGCGGCTGAAGCACCCGGACACCGGGCTGTGCCTGGGCACCGCGGGCGGGGCGCTCGCGGACGGCACGGCGGTGCTCCTGCGCCCGTGCGCGGACACCGTCTCGCAGCGCTGGAAGCTGCCCTACAACGGGGTCGCGTGAGCCGGCGTCGCACCCGGGAAACCCCAGCCGTGCTGACGTTTCGTCCGCGCACCCCCCATGGGCGTGTCGGGGTGGATGCCCTAGCATTCGGGCCATGAGCGATCGACCGGTACCGAGTGGCGAGCCGGGCCAGCCCGCCACGCCACCGCAGCAGGCACCGGCCGGGGGGCCCGCTCCGGCCACCGGTGTGCCACCGCAGTTCCCGAGCGGAGCCTTCGGCCCCGCGTCCGGCTACGGGCCGCCGCCCGCACCCGCGCAGCCCCAGCAGATGACGCCGCATCCGGTCGCGCAGCCGGTGCCGCCGGTGCCGCACCAGGGCGGCGGACCCG
>NZ_LFVW01000023.1:0-8878 GCF_001182915.1 Kitasatospora sp. MY 5-36 | reverse complement strand
GCCCCCGCCGCTGGAGCTGGAGCGGGCCGACGCCCGGGCCGGGGAGTTCGGCGCGCCCGAGGAGGTGCTGTCCGAGGGCGGCGGCTGGGCCGCGCTGGAGATCGAGGCCGGTGCCCTGCCCGCCTCGCCCGCCCTGCCCTTCGGCGAGCCGGCGGCCGCCCAGGAGCCCTGGCGGCGGCTCCTGAGGACCGGCACGCTCCCGGTCTGCGACCCGCCGGCCGAGCCGGTCACCGGGGCGCACTGGCGGCGGCTGCTGGAGGCGAACGCCACGGACTGGCACGCGCTGTACCAGCTCGGGCTGCTGCGCCTGGCCGACGGGGAACGGGAGTCCGCCCGCGAGGCGTTCGAACGCTCCGTCGCCGTCCAGGCCTCGCCGTGGGCACTGCGCGCGCTCGCCCTCCTCGCCCCGCAACCGCGGGAGGCCGCCGACCTCCTGCTCTCGTCCCACCGACTCCGCCCGGAACTACGGGAGTTGACGATCGAGACGCTGGAGTCGCTGCGGCGCGCCGAGCGCCCCGCCGAGGCGCTCGCGCTGATCGAGGCGCTCTCCCCGGCCGACCGGGCGCACGGGCGGATCAGGCTGGCCGAGGCGGAGGCGGCGCACGCCCTCGGCGACGACGACCGGGTCCGGCGGCTGCTGGCCGAGGGCATCCAGGTCGACACCATGCGCGAGGGCGAGCTCTCCCTGGACACCCTCTGGCTCGCCGTCCACCCCGGCACACCGGTGCCCCCGCAGTACGACTTCCGCATGGCGGACGGCTGACCGCCCGCCTCCCCGGACCACTCTCCCGTTCCGCACCCCCACAGCAGGGGCGCAACCGTGCGCCCCGCCACGGAAGAGGAGTACCAGTGTCATCCCTACGCACCCGATGGGCCCGCACTCTCGCGGCCACCGTCCTGGCGGCGCTCGGCGCCGGAACCCTGGCCGCCGGACCGGCGTCCGCCGACAGGCCGTCCGCCGACTCACCCGCCGCCGGCAGGCCGGCCCCCGCCACGTACACGGTCTCGGTCGGCAGGACCGGCTCGTACGCCTACCCCGACGACACCCAGGCCAGTCCCTACACCGACAAGGACGGCACGTTCTACTTCCAGCAGTCGCACTCGCTGTACGGCGCGAACGACTCCCGGCAGTGGGACTTCTTCACCGGCCGGGACTTCGACAGCGCCACCAGGTCCGCCGCGATCAGCGACGCCGTCAACCCCGCCGACCCGTCGGACCGCAACGACGACACCACCGCACGCTGCAACAACAGCCCCACCGGACGGGAGTCCAGCTACGCGCCGCAGGGTTCGCACTACGCCCAGCGGAACTACTGCGACCTGGCCGGGGTCTGGGTCGACCCGGACAGCGGGGACTGGTACGGGCTGGTGCACAACGAGTTCACCCCCCAGCCCTTCGGCGACGGCCTGCACTACGACGCGATCGACTACGCCGTCTCCACCGACCAGGGCCGGACCTGGACGATCAGGGACCACGTGATCACCTCGCCCCGCAGCACCACGCGAGGTGACACCGCGGCCTTCCCGCAGCAGACCTTCTCCTACGGCGACGGCGACCAGCGACTGTTCGTGGACACCGCCTCCGGATACTTCTACGTCTTCTACGGCTCCCGGATCGTCGACAAGGGCGGCAGCTGGGGCGCGTTCCAGCAGCACGTCGCGCGGGCCCCGATGTCCGCCAAGATGACGCCGGGCAGCTGGCAGAAGTGGTACGACGGCGCGTGGTCGCAGCCCGGGGCCGGCGGCCTGGAGAGCGACATGGTGCCCGCCGACGGCGCCAACCCCACCGGGTACCTCCCGCCGGCCAAGGAGTACGACCCGGCCAACCCCGGCACCGTGAGCCGGCAGATCGCGGCCGGCACGCTCGCCCCGAGCACGCCGCTGTTCGTCATGAACATCGCCTACGACGCCTACCTGGGCCTCTACATCGGCACTCCGCAGGCCGTCGACCAGAGCGGCAACGCCCCGCAGCAGATCTACGCCACCAAGGACCTGGCCACCCAGAAGTGGACGCTGCTCGGCGACACCGGCGGTTACCACACCGCCTCCTGGTACCGCTGGTTCCTGGACAGCGCCAGCCTGACCGGTACCACGATCGTCGGCAGGACCTTCCGGTCGTACTGCTCCTTCGCCTGCGCCGGCTCGGACGGCCAGTACGTCGAGCTCACCGTCGGCTCGTCCGCGCCGGCCGCCCCGCCGGTCGACCTGGCCAGGACCTACCGGATCCAGAGCGGCAACGGCCGGGTCCTCGCCCAGAGCGCCGGCGGCTCCGCCGTCACCTCCACGGCCAGGGCGGCCGGCTCCGCCCGCGAGCCCTGGCGGTTCCTGGCCGAGGGCGACGGCTCCTACCGGATCGTCAACGCCGCCACCGGTCGGCTGCTGGGCGTCGACGCCACCTCGACGGCGGGCCGGGCCTGGGGCGCGGCGCTGACCGCCACCGGCGCCGTCGGCGGGAACGCCACCGTCGGGCAGCAGTGGTTCATGCTCCCCAGCAAGGCCGGGAAGGGCCGGTTCCAGCTGGTGAACCGTTACAGCGGCCTGGTGATCGGCATGTCCGGCACCTCGGGCCGACTCGCCGAGACCGTGCCCGCCCGCTCCTGGAACGACACCACCGGCTCCACGGTCGGCGGCGGCCGCACGGCGGCCGAGCAGACCCTCGCCCTCGTTCCGCAGGCGCCGCGGTGACGCGGGAGCCGGACACCGGATCGCCGCCGCGGCGGTGGTCGACCTCCTGACCCCGACCCCGGCACGGCTCGATCGACGGCCGTGCCGGGGCCCTCCTGTGGGCCGGGTCAGTCGGCCGCGGCCCCGCGCAGCCGCTCGGCGGCGGCCTCCGGACTCACATCGGTGACGAAGGCGTCGAGTCCGGATTCCACGCCCGCCAGGTACTTGAGCCTGCCGGGAGCGCGCCGGACGGTGAACAGCTCCAGGTGCAGGGCGAGTTCGTCGCCGCCGTCCTTCGGCGCCTGGTGCCAGGCGGAGATGTACGGGGTCCGGTTCGGCGCGGAGCCGGCGGGAGCGGGGAACAGCCGGTCGAAGCGGCGCAGCAGGTCCAGGTAGAGGCCGGGGAACTCGGCGCGCTCGGCCTCGTTCAGCGCGGTGAGGTCGCGCACCCGGCGGTTGGGGTAGAGGTGGACCTCGTACGGCCAGCGGGCGGCGAAGGGCACGAAGGCCGTCCAGTGCCCGCCCCGGAGCACCAGCCGCTCGGGGGTGGCCCGTTCGGCGGCGACGAGGTCCTCGAAGAGGTTCCGCCCGGTGCTCGCCCGGTACGCCTCGGCGCGGCCGATCATCCGGGCGGTGCGGGAGGGGACGAAGGGGAAGGCGTAGATCTGCCCGTGCGGGTGGGCCAGGGTGACGCCGATCTCCTCGCCGCGGTTCTCGAAGCAGTACACCTGCCGGACCTCGGGCCGGGCGGAGAGCTCGGCCGTGCGGTCGGTCCAGGCGTCCAGCACCAGGCGGGCCCCGGCCTCGTCCAGGTCGGCGAAGGAGGTGTCGTGGTCGGGGGCGAAGCAGACCACCTCGCAGCGGCCGGTGCCCGGCCGGAGGGTGCGCAGGGGGTCGTCCTCGTGGGCGGTGACGTGGGCGGCGGAGTCCGGGGCGAGCGAGGGGAAGCGGTTCTCGAAGACCACGACCTGGTAGTCGGCCGCCGGGACCTCGCTCAGCCGTCCGTTCCGGGAGGGGCAGAGCGGGCACTCGCCGGCCGGGGGGTGGTAGGTCCGCTGCTGGCGGTGGGCGGCGACGGTCACCCACTCGCCGAGCACCGGGTCCAGTCGAGTCTCGGAGAGGCTCGCGGAGGGTTCCAGCGGGCGTTCGTCCACGGCGTTCCGGGCCGCGCCGAACTCCTGGTCGTAGTAGACGAGTTCGCGGCCGTCGGCCAACTTGGTCGCGGTCTTGTGCACCGCCGTGCTCCTTCTGCGGGGGAGTTCGGCCAGTCTGCGCCGATCTCCAACAGAATCAAACATATTCGATCGCTTGTCAACAGGTGTAGACCTGCCGACAGGACATCGGGCACCGTTTCCGGTCCGCGCCGCGCTGCGAAACCCGCAGGTGTTGACTGCGGCGGCCGATGATGTTTGATTATGTCGAAATCGGCTCCCGTCCGCCGAAGGAGGCACCGACGGGAGCCGCCACGACGCACGCGCACGACGTACGGGAGCCGAGCAGATGATCGACCGGGCCGCCACCGACTTCGAGGCCGTCCACGGCGCCCGGCCGAGCGGCGTGTGGGCCGCGCCAGGCCGGGTGAACCTGATCGGTGAGCACACCGACTACAACGACGGCTTCGTCCTGCCCGTCGCCCTCCCGCACACCACCAGGGTCACCGCCCGCCGCCGCACGGACGGCCGGGTGCGGCTCCACAGCACCCGGGGCGACGGCACCGTCACCGACCTCGCGCTCGACGGCCTGGCCCCCGGGGTCGTCACCAGCTGGGCCGCCTACCCGGCCGGCGTGTTCTGGGCCCTCGCCGAGGCCGGACACGCGATCGGCGGCGCCGACCTCTCCGTCGACAGCGACGTGCCGGCCGGTGCCGGGCTCTCCTCCTCCGCCGCCCTGGAGTGCGCCACGGCCGCCGCCCTGAACGACCTGTACGGGCTCGGCCTGTCCGCGCCGGACCTCGCCCTGGTCGCCCAGCGGGCCGAGAACGCCTTCGTCGGCGTGCCCTGCGGGGTGATGGACCAGATGGCCTCCGCCTGCTGCACGGACGGTGCCGCGCTGCTCCTCGACACCCGGACGCTGGAGCGGCGCCACGTCCCGCTCGACCTGGAGGCGGCCGGCTTCCGGCTGCTGGTGATCGACACCCGGGTCAAGCACGACCTCGGCGACGGCGCCTACGCCGCCCTGCGGGCCGGCTGCGAGCGGGCCGCCGACCTGCTCGGCCTGGCCGCGCTGCGCGACCTGCCGGCCGCCGGCCTCACCGCGGCCCTGGAGCGCCTGCCCGGGGAACTCGCCCCGCTGGTGCGGCACGTGGTCACCGAGAACCGGCGGGTGGCCGAGGTGATCGAGCACCTGGACGGCGGGCGGACCGCCGCGCTGGGGCCGGTCCTGACGGCCGGACACGCCTCGCTGCGCGACGACTTCCGGGTCTCCTGCCCCGAGACGGACCTCGCGGTCGAGGCCGCCGTGGCCGCCGGGGCGCTGGGCGCCCGGATGACCGGCGGCGGCTTCGGCGGCTCCGTCATCGCGCTGGTGGCCGCGGCGGACGTGGCAGCGGTCGCGGACGCGGTGCGGTCGGCCTTCGGCTCCGCGGGCTTCGCCGCACCCGTCGCCTTCACCGCCGTCCCCTCGGCGGGGGCGCGTCGACTGGCCTGACCGGGCGGGGCCCGGAGCCCCCGGTCAGCCGGCGGCCGGTACCACGACGAGTTCGCCGACCGCCTCGGCGAGCGCGTTGCGGGCCGCCGCGGGGAGGGCGTCGTCGGTGATGAAGCAGTCGACCTCCGTCAGGGCCGCGAAGCTGCTCAGGCCGACGACGCCCCACTTGGTGTGGTCGGCGACCACGACGGTGCGGCGGGCCGAGGCGATCAGGGCCCGGTTGGTCTGCGCCTCGGCGAGGTTGGGGGTGGTGAGCCCGGCCTGCTCGCTGACGCCGTGCACGCCGAGGATGAGCAGGTCCACGTGGAGGGTGCGGATCGTCTGGTCCGCGAGAGCCCCCACCAGGGCCGCGGAGCGTGTCGGCGCCCCACCGGTCAGCAGCAGCGACGGAACGGTCTCCGCTCCGTCGCTCTCCGCCGCCCACAGCAGGTCCGCGATCCGCAGGGAGTTGGTGACGACCGTCAGCCCCGGCACCTCCAGCAGCCGGGAGGCGACCGCGTAGGTGGTGGTGCCGGCGGACAGCGCCACCACGCTGCCCGGTTCCACCCGCTGCGCGGCGGCGTCGGCCAGCGCGGCCTTGGTGCTCTCCTCCAGCCCGGACTTCACGTCGAAGCCGGGTTCGTCCGTGCTGGCGGTCCCCACCGCGATGGCCCCGCCGTGGACCTTCCGCACGTCTCCCTGGCGTACCAGCGCGTCCAGGTCGCGGCGGATCGTCATGTCCGACACGCCGAACTGCTCGACCAGCTCGGCGACGCGCACCGCGCCGGCCTTGCGGATGGCCTCCAGGATCAGCGCCTGGCGCTGCGGGGCGAGCAAACTCTGATCAGCCACGAAGGCCCTTTCGATCGAACGGGTGCCTGACCGCTCCCGCTTCCTCCGGCAGGCCGACCCTGCCGCGGTCCGGACGTACCGGTGCCACCGCCGAGGGCCGGGTGGGACGCCGGGGCGTTCGCGTCGGCGACCGGGGAGCCGTCGGCCGCGACATGATCCAGTATCCCAGGACCCCAACGGGCCCCGACCCGACCGGTCGGCCGGTCGCGCTCCTGCGTCCGGTGGCGGCTCGGCCGGGCCGGGTCCACGTGCACTCGTGCTCGGACTTTGCCATTGAGTGCGTGTTATTGCTTATTCTGCCCGTCATCTTGTCAGGAGCGAGCAGAGCCCCGTACAAATGGTCCGGCTGGGACCAACAGCAGCCATCCATGCCCTGACCCCGAGATCCCGTGAGGTCGAAGCGTGTCAACTGCCCTCCGCCGGTGGCTCCGTACCACCGTCGCCTGCTGTACGGCGCTCGCCGCCGTGTCCACCGCTACGCTCCTGGCTCAGCCCGCGGTCGCCGCGGAGCCCTCCCCGTCCGGCACCGTCGCCGAGTACCCGAACTACGCCCCCACACCGCCCATGGGCTGGAACGACTGGTCGTACTACCAGTGCGGGATCGACGAGAAGACCATCCTCGACAACGCCCGGGCCCTCGTCTCCACCGGGCTGGCGAAGAAGGGGTACGACACCGTCACCATCGACGACTGCTGGATGTCCAAGCAGCGCGACGCCCAGGGCAACCTGGTCGCCGACCCGCGGCTGTTCCCGCACGGCATGGCCTACATCGGACGCCAAGTCCACGACCTCGGCCTGAAGTTCGGCATCTACGAGGACGCCGGGACCGCCACCTGCGGCGGCTACCCGGGCTCCCTCGACCACTGGCAGCAGGACGCGGACCTGTTCGCGTCCTGGGCCGTCGACTACGTCAAGCTCGACGGCTGCAACGTCCCGGTCAAGCCCGGCGAGACCGAGGAGCAGAGCTACCGCGACACCTACACCGCGATGAGCCGGGCGCTGCTCGACACCCACCGCAGGATGGTCTTCTCGGTCTCCGCGCCCGCCTATTTCCAGGGCGCGACGAACTGGGAGTCGGTGATCCGCTGGTCCGCGCCGCTCGGCAACCTGTGGCGGGAGGGCGCGGACATCGCACTCGGCCAGGCCAGCGGCGCCGAGAAGTGGGCGTCGATCATGTACAACTACGGCTACAACGTCGGACTGGCCGACCTGCAGCGCCCCGGCCGGTGGAACGACCCCGACTTCCTGCTCGCCGGCGACTCCGGGCTCAGCCAGGACGAGATGCAGAGCCAGATCTCGCTGTGGGCCGTGATGGCCGCGCCGCTGATCTCCAGCACCGACCTCACCCGCCTCTCCCCGGCCGCGCTGGAACTGCTCGGCAATCGCGACGTCATCGCCGTCGACCAGGACCGGCTGGGCGTCCAGGGGCGGGTCGTCCAGCACGGAACCGGCTACGACGTGCTGAGCAGGCCGCTGGCCGGAGGGGACCGCGCGGTCGCGCTCTTCAACTCCTCCGACACCGCGCAGACCATCACCACGACCGCCGCCCGGGCCGGCCTGCCCGCCGCCGACGGCTACCGGCTCGACGACCTGGTGACGAAGAAGGCCGTCGGGACGGCCGGCGTGATCTCCGCGAACGTGCCGCCGCACGCCACGGTGCTCTACCGGGTCCACCCCGGCGCGACCCGCGGCCTGGCCCCCGCCACCGCCGTCACCTGGCAGGACGTCAGCACGGCCCAGGAGCCCGGGACGTACCGGATCACCCTGGCCGACAACGGCGCCGTCGCGCTGAACGACACCAGCGTGCGGATCAGCGCCCCCGCCGACTGGACCGTCACCCCGGCGACCGTCACGCTCCCGCGCATCGCACCGGGCACGACCGCGTCGGCCGCGGTGACGGTGCACGGCCCCCAGGGCGCTCCCGGCACCACGGCCACGGCGATCACCGCCACCGCGAGCTACCGGGCCCGGCCGGCCGGGGTCGACACCGTCAGCGGTGAGCAGACGATCGTGCGGACCGTGCCCTACCCGTCGCTGGAGGCGGCGTTCGACAACGTCGGCGCCACCTCCGAGAGCGACACCGTTCCCGGCGACTTCGACGGCGCCGGGAACAGCTACTCGGCGCAGGCCCTGGCCCTGGTCGGCGCCACCGCGGGCGCCACGATCAGCGCCAACGGCCTCAGCTTCACCTGGCCGTCCGCGGCCGCCGGCACCAACGACAACGTGTCGGCCGCGGGCCAGGAGATCACCTTCAGCGGCCAGGGCAGCGCGCTGGGCTTCCTCGGGGCCGAAGCGGGCTTCGCCTCCGGCACGGTCACCGTCGCCTACACCGACGGCACCACCAGCAGCGGCCAGTTGGGCTTCCCCAACTGGTGCTGCACCCCGACCGACGCCTACGGCGCGAAGACCGCGTTCACCACGGACCACCGCAACACGCCCACCGGGCCGGGCAACTTCGGCACCGGGTACGGCGTCTTCACCAACACCGTCCCGCTGACGCCCGGCAAGACGATCCGTTCCGTCACGCTGCCCCGCGCCGCGGCGATCCACGTGTTCGCGCTGGCCGTCCAGCCGTGATCCGCGCCGCCCGGCCCACCGGACCGGTTCCCGTGGGCCGGGCGGTCGGCGTTCCCCCGCCCGAGACTCCGCCCCTCCCGGCGAACGGCATCCAGGACCCCTCCATGACCGTCATGAACCGCACCACCCTGGCCGGTGCCCGGCTGGTCCTGCCCGGCGG
>NZ_LFVW01000235.1:0-16382 GCF_001182915.1 Kitasatospora sp. MY 5-36 | reverse complement strand
GCCGGGGGTGGTGGTGCTGGGGCACTACGGGGCCGAGCGGTGGGAGGGCGGGGAGCTGTCGGCGCCGGAGGTGCATCCGGGGGTGGCGCGGGTGCGGGCGGTGCTGCCGGGGGTGCTGGAGCGGGTGGGGGCGCCCGAGGGGACGTGGGTGGAGGACAAGGGGCGGTCGGTGGCCGTGCACACCCGGCGGACGGCGGCGCCGGAGGAGGCGTTGGAGCTGCTGCGGGCGCCGGTGGGGGAGCTGGCGGCCGGGTACGGGCTGGTGGTGGAGCCCGGGCGGCTGGTGCTGGAGCTGCGGCCGCCGGGGGTGGACAAGGGGGCGGCGCTGACCGGGTTCCTGCGCGAGCGGGGGGCGCGCTCGGTGCTCTACGCGGGGGACGACCTGGGGGACGTGGCGGCCTTCGCCGCGGTGGAGGAGCTGCGCGGCGAGGGCGTGGCCGGGGTGCTGGTCTGCGCCGGCGCGGTGGGGGACGCGCCGGTGCGGGAGCTGGCCGACCGGGCGGACCTGGTGGTCGCCGGGCCGGAGGGCGTGGTGGAGCTGTTGGGGGCCTTGGCGGACGCGCTCACAGCGCGTTGAGCTGGTCCAGGAACCACTGCTGCGGGGGGAGCGCGGTGGCCGCCGCCGCCAGGCGCTTGGTGCGGTCGGCGCGCTCCTCCGGGCTCATGGTGAGGCCGGTGTGGAGGGCCTCGGCGGTGGCGATGACGTCGTAGGGGTTGACGGTGAGGGCGTCGTCCTTGAGTTCGGCGTGGGCGCCGGCCTCGCGGGAGAGGACGAGGGCGCAGCCGTGGTCGGAGACCACCGGGACCTCCTTGGCGACCAGGTTCATGCCGTCGCGGATGGGGTTGACCAGGGCGACGTCGGCCAGCCGGTAGGCGGCGAGGGAGCGCGGGAAGTCGTCGTCGACGTGGAGGATCAGGGGCTGCCAGGCGGGGGTGGCGAACTCGGCGTCGATCTCCTCGGCCAGCCGCTGGACGGCGGCCGTGTAGGCGCGGTACTCGGCGAGGTCGGTGCGGGACGGGTAGGCGAAGGCGATGTGCACCACCCGGTCGTGCCACTCGGGGCGGGTGCGGAGCAGGTGCCGGTAGGCCTGGAGGCCGCGGACGATGTTCTTGCTCAGCTCGGTGCGGTCGACCCGGACGATGGTGCGGCGGTCGCCGACGGCCGCGCGGAGGGCGGCGAGGCGTTCGTCGACGTCGGGGCGGTGGGCGCGCTCGCGCAGGAAGTCGGCGTCGGCGCCGAGGGCGTGGACGCCGAGGCGCGTGGTGCGGCCGTCGACGGTGACGGTGAGCGCGTCGTGGTCGACGGTCGCGCCGAGGAGGTCCTCGCAGCAGGCGGCGAAGGCGCGGGCCCAGCGCTGGGTCAGGAAGCCGGCCCGGTCGGCGCCGAGGATGCCGGTGAGGACGGCCCGGGCGACGTCGTCGGGCAGCATCCGGTAGTACTCGGGCGGGGCCCAGGGGGTGTGCGAGAAGTGGCCGATCCGCAGGTCGGGGCGGGCTTCGCGGAGCAGGGCCGGGACCAGGGAGAGGTGGTAGTCCTGGACGAGGACGGCGGCGTTCGGGGCGGCCTCGGCGGCGAGGGCTTCGGCGAAGGCCTCGTTGTAGGCCCGGTAGGCGGCCCACTCGGTGCGGAAGGCGGCGTCGAAGGAGGGGGCGGTGGGGGTCGCGTAGAGCAGGTGGTGGACGAACCAGAGGGTGGAGTTGGCGACGCCGTTGTAGGCGCGGGCGAAGGTCAGCGGGTCGATGTCCAGCATCCGTACGGCCTGGCCGCCGACCTCGTGGCCGGCCAGGTCGAGGCGGCCGTGTGGTGCCTCGGCGGCGGCCCTGCGGTCGGAGTCGTCGAGGGCGGCGCAGACCCAGACGGCGTTCGGGTCGTCGATGGCGGAGAGGCCGGAGACCAGGCCGCCGCCGCCGCGGCGCAGGGTCAGCGTGCCGTCGTCGGCGGTGCTGAAGGACACCGGTCCCCGGTTGGACGCCACCAGGACGGGGGCGGTGCCGGTCACGCTCGAACGGTTGGTCGTGAGATCGCCCATGGTTGGCATGTTGCCGTGGGGTCGGCGTGGCAAACCCGTGCGGCTCTAATGGCGGGCGGCGTACTCGGGGAGGGTGTGGATCGGGGGGCGTTCGAGGGCGGTCACCGGGTGGGTGTGGGCGGTGAAGGCGCGGGTTTCCGGGTCGCGGGTGAACTGGGTGAGGGGGGGGTGGACGAGGTCGGCGGAGGCCTTGAGGCGGTGGGTGCGGTCGAGGCGTTCCAGGGCGGTCCGGTAGATGGTGGCGGCCATCCGGCCGAGGGCCTGGCCGTCCTGGTGGCGGTGGTGCCGGACGCCGACGTCCACCTGGGCGAGGGCGTCCAGGCCGGCCAGCTCCAGGGCGTCGACCAGCAGGCCGAGTTCGACGCCGTAGCCGGTGGGGAAGGGCAGCCGTTCGAGCAGTGAGCGGCGGGCCGCGTACTCGCCGCCGAGCGGCTGGACGAAACCGGCGAGTTCCGGCCAGTGGAGGTTGAGTAGGGGGCGGGCGACGAGTTCGGTGACCCGGCCGCCGCCGGCTGGCAGGACGGCGCCCTCCGACTCCAGCGGGCGGTCGTACATGGCCTTGACCAGCTGGATGGACTCGTCGGTGAGCAGCGGGCCGACGATGCCGGAGACGAAGGCCGGGTCGAACTCGCGCAGGTCGGCGTCGACGAAGCAGACGACGTCGCCGTGGGTGACCAGCAGTGAGCGCCAGAGCACCTCGCCCTTGCCGGGGACGGCGGGCAGCCGGGGCAGGACGGCGTCGCGGTGCTCGACCCGGGCGCCGGCCTCGGCGGCGACGGCGGCGGTGGCGTCGGTGGAGCCGGAGTCGACGACGACGAGTTCGTCGACGAGCGGGAGGCGTTCCATCAGCTCGCGGCGGATGGTGCGGACGATGTCGCCGACGGTGGCCTCCTCGTCCAGGGCGGGGAGGACCACGCTGACCGTGCGACCGGTGCGCTCCTTGGCGTCGAGCAGGGTACGGACCGGCCGGTCGGCCGCGCTCCAGGAGCGGCGGCGCAGCCAGGACGCCGCCTGCGGGAGGAGCGCGGGAGTCGGTTCGGCGGGCACGGAGATCTCCTCGGCGAGGTCGGTGGGCCGGGTCATCTCGCTTGGCGGACGGTCCCGTTCAGGTTTGACGCCTTCGGATACAGTCTTCGTACAGCGGTCGGACCTTTGCACGCCGGGGTCTCCGTTGAGCACCACCACAATTTCACAAGCTCATCCAGAGGGACTGAGGGAACGGCCCGTTGACGTCCCGGCAACCTTCTCGCGCGGCTGTCTGTCGACAGGCCCCGGCGGGACAGGTGCCAATTCCGTCCCGTGTCGCGACCGCGCCACGGGGAAGATGAGGAGAGAGGCCTCGCCATCATGGCTATCGACACTGCCGCACCCGTTTCCGTCGACCTCGGCCCGGCCGCCGCGCTGTCCTGTCGCGAGTGCGGCACCCGCTTCCCGCTCGGCCCCAGCTTCGCGTGCCTGGAGTGCTTCGGCCCGCTGGAGATCGCCTACGAGTTCGGCAGCGAGGGCGCCGAGGAGCTGCGCAAGCGGATCGAGGCCGGTCCGGCCTCCATCTGGCGGTACGCGCCGCTGCTGCCGGTGCCGGCCGACGTGGCGTCCAAGCCGAACCTGAACCCGGGGTGGACCCCGCTGGTGAAGGCGGACAACCTGGGCCGGGAGCTCGGTTTCACCGCCCAGCTGCACGTCAAGGACGACTCCGGGAACCCGACGCACTCGTTCAAGGACCGGGTGGTCGCGTGCGCGATCGAGGCGGCCCGGGCGTTCGGCTACACCACGCTGTCCTGCTCCTCCACCGGCAACCTGGCCGGCGCGGTGGGTGCGGCGGCGGCCCGGGCCGGGTTCCGGTCCTGCGTGTTCATCCCGCACGACCTGGAGCAGGGCAAGGTCGTCATGGCCGGGGTGTACGGCGGCGAGCTGGTCGGCATCGAGGGCAACTACGACGACGTGAACCGCTTCTGCTCGGAGCTGATCGGCGACCCGGCCGGCGAGGGCTGGGGCTTCGTCAACGTGAACCTGCGGCCGTACTACGGCGAGGGCTCCAAGACGCTGGCGTACGAGATCTGCGAGCAGCTCGGCTGGCGGCTGCCGGAGCAGATCGTGATCCCGATCGCCTCGGGCTCGCAGCTGACGAAGATCGACAAGGGGCTCCAGGAGCTGATCAGGCTCGGCCTGGTCGAGGACCGGCCGTACAAGGTCTTCGGCGCCCAGGCGGAGGGCTGCTCGCCGGTGTCGGCCGCGTTCAAGGCCGGCCGGGACGTGATCAAGCCGGTGAAGCCGGACACCATCGCCAAGTCGCTGGCGATCGGCAACCCGGCCGACGGCCCGTACGTGCTGGACATCGCCCGCCGTACCGGTGGCGCCGTGGAGGACGTCACGGACGCCGAGGTCGTGGCGGCGATCCGGCTGCTGGCGCGGACCGAGGGGATCTTCGCCGAGACCGCGGGCGGGGTGACCGTCGGCGGTCTGGAGAAGCTGGTCGAGACCGGGCAGCTGGACCCGGCCAAGGAGACCGTCGCGATCAACACCGGCGACGGGCTGAAGACCCTGGACGCCGTCTCCGATTCCGGGATGACCGCCGTCATCCGCCCGACGCTGGACTCGTTCCGCGCCGCCGGCCTCGTGTCCGCCTGAACCACCCGATAGGCCCCGCCCCCGCTAGGAGAGTCATGAGCGCCACCGTCCGCATCCCCACCATCCTGCGCACCTACACCGACGGCGCCGCCGAGGTGACCGCCGAGGGTGCCACCCTGGCCGAGGTCGTCGCCGACCTGGAGAAGAACCACGCGGGCATCGCGGCCCGCATCCTGGACGACACGGGCAAGCTGCGCCGCTTCGTGAACGTCTACGTGAACGACGACGACGTGCGCTTCGCCGAGGGTCTGGCGACCGAGATCAAGGACGGCGCCAGCGTCTCGATCATCCCGGCGGTGGCCGGCGGCTGCTGAGCCGACAAAGCAGAACCCGCGGTCGCCCGCGCGTACGGAAATCCGTTCTCCGTATGCGCGGGCGACCGCTCGCATTCCGGCGGGAATATTTCCGGGTCGAGTCGGAGTAGAGTGTGGCTCGGCTGGGAACAGGGTTTCCCTTTCGGCCCCCGCAGTGCTCGGCCCGGGGGCGTCCGGCCGCCGGGGGCGGACCGTGAAACATGTCAGGCAGATGTCAGAATTCGCGCGGGCATTTGAGTAATTCGTCCGCTATGTCCGGCGTGGAATGCCGAGATTATTCCGATTCGATCCGTCCTGTCCCTTGACGCCTTGGCGGAATTACCGGCGGTTGGCCCTGTTGCAGAGGGCGTCGATCCGGATACATTCAGCGGCGGTCGACGCAATCACCCGCTCACCGGAGGCCGCCCGGCGTTCCGCGCGGATGGTTGCGGCGTGCACGGCTGCGCCCAGGGGGGGTTCCCCGGGCCGGCCTTCAACCAACCCGGGCCCGCGACCTGCGGGCACGTGAAGGGCCAGCACAGCACTAGGGGAGTTCGGAATGGCTCAGGGCACCGTCAAGTGGTTCAACGCGGAGAAGGGCTACGGCTTCATCGCGGTCGACGGTGGTGCGGACGTCTTCGTCCACTACAGCGCGATCCAGATGGACGGCTACCGCACCCTCGAGGAGGGCCAGCGGGTCGAGTTCGAGATCTCCCAGGGACAGAAGGGCCCGCAGGCGGACATGGTCCGCGCGGCGGTCTGACCCCTTCCGACTCCAGGAGCTCGGCGCGGCCCTACGGCTGGTGACCACTCGCTTCTCGACGGGCCCGTGCGACGCGTGTCGTACGGGCCCGTCGGCGTTCCCCGACGCGGCTCCGCCGGGGCTCGGGCGGGGCTCCGGCGACGGCTCGCGGATCGTCGATTGGGCTTGCACTCGACCACCCGGAGTGCTAATCATTGGCGTTAGCACTCACAGCGTGAGAGTGACAGCGGACCGGGTCGGTGAGGCCCCCGGGAGCGGTAGGGGAATGGACCCCCGCACACCAGGGCCGTCCGTCGCGGGCACCCCTTGGTCCGAGCAGTCGACCGTGTCCCGGAGGACCACTTCAGATGGCCAAGATCATCGCCTTTGATGAGGAAGCTCGCCGCGGCCTTGAGCGTGGCATGAACCAGCTCGCCGACGCCGTGAAGGTCACGCTCGGCCCCAAGGGCCGCAACGTCGTGCTGGAGAAGAAGTGGGGCGCCCCCACGATCACCAACGACGGTGTCTCCATCGCCAAGGAGATCGAGCTCGAGGACCCGTACGAGAAGATCGGTGCGGAGCTCGTCAAGGAGGTCGCCAAGAAGACGGACGACGTCGCGGGTGACGGCACCACCACCGCCACCGTGCTCGCCCAGGCCCTGGTTCGCGAGGGTCTGCGCAACGTCGCCGCCGGCGCCAACCCGATGGCCCTGAAGCGCGGCATCGAGAAGGCCGTCGCGGCCGTCTCCGACCAGCTGCTGGCCCAGGCCAAGGACGTGGAGACCAAGGAGCAGATCGCCTCCACCGCCTCCATCTCCGCCGCTGACACCCAGATCGGCGAGCTCATCGCCGAGGCCATGGACAAGGTCGGCAAGGAAGGCGTCATCACCGTCGAGGAGAGCAACACCTTCGGTCTGGAGCTCGAGCTCACCGAGGGCATGCGCTTCGACAAGGGCTACATCTCCGCCTACTTCGCCACCGACCTGGAGCGGATGGAGGCGACGTTCGAGGACCCGTACATCCTCATCGCCAACTCCAAGATCGGCTCGGTCAAGGACCTGCTCCCGCTGCTGGAGAAGGTCATGCAGAGCGGCAAGCCGCTGGTCATCATCGCCGAGGACGTCGAGGGCGAGGCGCTGTCGACCCTGGTCGTGAACAAGATCCGTGGCACCTTCAAGTCCGTCGCCGTCAAGGCCCCGGGCTTCGGTGACCGCCGCAAGGCCATGCTCGGCGACATCGCCATCCTCACCGGTGGCACCGTGATCTCCGAGGAGGTCGGCCTCAAGCTGGAGAACGCCGGCATCGACCTGCTGGGCACCGCCCGCAAGGTGGTCATCACCAAGGACGAGACCACCATCGTCGACGGTGGCGGCGACAGCGAGCAGGTCGCGGGCCGCGTGAACCAGATCCGTGCCGAGATCGAGAACAGCGACTCGGACTACGACCGCGAGAAGCTCCAGGAGCGCCTCGCCAAGCTGGCCGGCGGCGTGGCCGTCATCAAGGCCGGCGCGGCCACCGAGGTGGAGCTCAAGGAGCGCAAGCACCGCATCGAGGACGCCGTCCGCAACGCCAAGGCCGCCGTCGAGGAGGGCATCGTCGCCGGTGGTGGCGTCGCCCTGCTGCAGGCCGGTGTCGCCTTCGACAAGCTGGAGCTGGAGGGCGACGAGGCCACCGGTGCCAACATCGTCAAGGTCGCGCTGGAGGCCCCGATCAAGCAGATCGCGACCAACGCCGGCCTGGAGGGTGGCGTCGTGGTGGAGAAGGTGCGCAACCTCCCCGCCGGTCACGGCCTGAACGCGGCCACCAACACCTACGTCGACCTGATCGCCGAGGGCATCATCGACCCGGCCAAGGTGACCCGCTCCGCGCTGCAGAACGCCGCCTCCATCGCGGCGCTGTTCCTGACCACCGAGGCCGTCATCGCCGACAAGCCGGAGAAGGCCGCCGCGGCCGCCGGCGGCGGCATGCCGGGCGGTGACATGGACTTCTGATCCTGATCGCTTCGATCGGATCGGCTGGTTCCTCGTCCGTGTGGGCGGCTCCCTTCGGGGGGCCGCCCACACGGCGTTTCGGCGTCCGGAAGCTCCGGGGCCCGGGCGTTCGGACGTCCGGCGTTTCGGCGTTCGGGCCGGTGGACGGAGAATGGACGGATGGCTTCCGACGACATCGAGACCGCCCTGCACAACGCGCGGGCACTGATCCTGGCCGACCTCACCGCGCGGGACGTGGCGGACGCCGCCGTCGTCTCGCTGGTGGAGCAGGCCGTGACGCACCGCCGCTGGTGGCTGGAGCAGTGGCCGGACGGCACCGAGTACGTGCTCGGGCTGGTCGCCCAGGACGTCCAGGACGCGCTGCTGGAGGCGTACGGGCGCTGGCCGCTGTGCACCGGGTGCGCGGCCGACGGGGACCCGCACGCGCTGAGCGTGGAGCCCGAGCTGGGGCCGGAGCCGCACTGGGTGTGCGGCAAGCAGGGCGCGGTGGTGGCGCCGGTGGGGAAGCTCGCCTAGCCCGGCCGGCTCGGGGCCGGGGGTGCCTTCCGGGGGTGGTGCGCGGGTGGGTACGGTGCGCGCATGGGGCGCTGGGTGTGGGGTGTGGCGGGCGGGTGCTGCGGGCTCGGGCTGTGGTGGGCCGTGCTGGAGGCGGCGGGGGCCGGCCACGACGCGTGGTGGGCCGTGGCCGGGCGGGTCCTGGCCGTGACGGGGGGAGTGGCCGCCGCGGACCGGGTGCGCGGGCGGTGGGGCTGACGGGCCTCAGAGGGTGCCGAGCTCCGCGGTCAGGTTGGCGCGGGCGGCCGCGGTGAAGCGCTCGCGGGCGGCCGGGGTGCGGTAGAGGTCCGGCAGGGCGAGCAGGTGGCGCAGGACGGCGGCCCGGCCGGCCGCGAAGTCCGGCGCGGGGACGAAGCCGTACTCCTCGCGGACCGCGGCCGCGTACGCCGCGTACGCCGCGGGGGAGCCGCCGAGGACGGCGAGGTCCGCGTCGCAGAGCACCTCGCCGTCGCGGTCGCCGGGGGCGGGGTCGTGGCCGACGGTGAGCAGCACGAGGCGCTCGACCTCGGCGACCCGCTCGGCGGGCAGCCCGGCGGCGGTCAGCGCGCGGACGGCCAGGGCGGCGCTGCGCTCCTCGTTCTCGGTGCGGTCGGGGCGGTAGACGGCGTCGTGGAACCAGGCCGCGAGGCGGACGGCCTCCGGGTCGGCGGCGTGCCCGGCCAGCTCGTCGACCAGGCCCAGCACCGCGCGCAGGTGCGCGGCGGTGTGGTAGCGGCGCTGCGGTTCCGACCAGCGGCGCAGCAGCTCCCGGCCGTACGGCTCGGGGTCGACGGCGGCCCCGCAGCGGTGCAGCAGGGCGGTCCAGGCGGTGAGCAGGTCGTCGGTGGGCGGGTCGGCGAGCGGGCCCTCGGCGGGCGCGTCGGCGAGCGGTTCCCCGGCGGGCGGGGCGTCCTCGGTGGTCGGCATGGCGACCATTGTGGCGGCCCGGCCGGGTGCCGGACCCGGGGGAGTGGGCGCTGGACCTATAGGTAGGTTGACGATATATGTAGTCGTATGACAGAACGCTCCATGCAGGAGCCCACGCTGCTGCTGCTCACCGCGCTGGCCGACGCCCCGCGGCACGGCTACGCGCTCATCCAGGAGATCGCCGCGATCTCCGACGGCCGGGTCAAGATGCGCACCGGCACGCTCTACGGGGCGCTCGACCGGCTGCTGGGCCAGGGCCTGATCGAGGTCGCCGCCGAGGAGGTGGTGGACGGCCGCGCCCGGCGCAGCTACGCGCTGACCGCCGCCGGCCGCGAGGCGCTGGCCGCCGAGGCGGAGCGGCTGCGGGCGGTCGCCACCGAGGCCGAGCGCCGGCTGACCAGGATCCGGTCGATGCTGCCGGGCAAGACCGGGTCGCAGGGGCGGCCCGCGACGGGGGGAGGCCTCTCATGACCACACCGGTGATCGGCGCGGGGCCCTCGGCGGTGCTGCGGGCCGCGCTCCAGCTCTACCCGGAGCCGTACCGCCGCGAGCGGGGCGAGGAGCTGGCCGAGGTGTTCGCCGACACGACGGCGGCGGGCGGCCGGCCGGCGGTCGCCCGGGAGGTCCTCGGCCTGGCGGTGTACGGGCTGCGGGTGCGGCTCGGGCTGACCGGCGCCACGGCGGCCGGGCGGCTGCTGGCGGTGGTCGCGCCGATGCTCGCCGGGGCGGTGGCCGGCGCCACGCTGGTGGCCTGGCTGACCACCGCGCACCGGATCGCCAACCTGCTCTCCTGGGACGACTCGTACGGCGCCTACTTCTCGTCGTTCTGCCCGCCGGTGGCCGCCGTGCTGCTCCTGGTGGCGGGGCTGCTGGGGCGGTGGACGGCGGTGCGGGGCAGCGCGCTGGTCCTGGGGGCGGTGGGGCTCTACAACCTGGCGGACGCCGTCTGGTCCTCCTCCTTCGACCTGTGGTGGAGCGGCTACATCGCGATGGCCACGCTGCCGCTGGTGCTGGCCGCGCTGCTGCTGGCGGCGGCGCCGACGGACCTGCTGCCCCGGCCGGGCCTGCGTACGGCCGGCCTGGTGCTGGCCTCGGGGGCCGTGGGCGGGCTGCTGGAGGCGGCCCAGAGCTGGGACGACACGACCTTCCCGCTGGACCTGGTGTGGTTCGTGGTGATGCTGGTCGTCCCGCTGCTGCTGACCTTCGCCGGGCTGCGCGGGCGGGTGGCGCCGACGGCGGCGGGGGTGGCGGCGCTGGTGCTGGCCGGGCCGGGCTGCCTGTTCAACATCTGGCGCGGGTCCGGCGGGGTCTCGCAGCTGCTGCCGGCGGTGGGGCCGTCGGTGGCCGCGCTGGTGCTGGTGGCGGTGGCGGTGCGCCGGTTCGGCCGGTCGGAGGCGGCCGGGGCGTCCGGTGCGATCGGGGCGGTCCACGGCCCGGCGTGACCGGGAGGTTCGGGGGGCCGTTCCGGCGTGACCGGAACGGCCCCCTGGGAGTTTCCGGGGGCGGGCCGATGTGGCAGGCTGTCGAATATGTCTAGACCAATTTTCGAAGTCATCGCGCTGACGCCCCAGGACGCCCAGGCCGCCGAGTCGGGCGGCGCCGACCGGCTCGAACTGGTCACCGACATGGCCGCCGACGGGCTCACCCCGTCCGTCGAGGACTTCGGCCGGATCCGGGCCGCCGTCGGCATCCCGCTGCGGGTCATGCTGCGGATCCGGGACGGCTTCGCCCCCGGCGACGTGGACGGGCTGTGCGCCCGGGCCGCCGCGCTGCGCGCCGAGGGGGCCGAGGAGTTCGTGCTCGGCTTCCTCGACGCCGACGGCGCCGTCGACCTGGCCGCCACCACGGCCGTCGCCGAGGCGATCGCCGGCTGCCGCTGGACCTTCCACCGGGCGATCGACCACAGCGCCGACCGGGCCGCCCTGCGGGCCGCCGTCGGCGGGCTGCCCGGCCTGGACACCTTCCTCACCTCCGGCGCGGCCGCCGGGGTGGACGCCGGGCGCGAGGTGCTGTCGGCCGAGCTGGCCCGGGCCGGCGAGCCCGGGTACCGGCAGCGGATCCTGATCGGCGGCGGCCTGCGGGCCGAGCACCTGAAGGAGCTGCGGGCGGAGGGCTTCGACGCCTTCCACGTCGGCGGCGCGGTGCGGGTCGACGGCTGGCGGACGCCGGTGGACGCGGCCAAGGTCGCCGAGTGGCGGGCGCTGATCGACGCCTGAGCGCGGGTGCGCCGGTGCGGGCGTTCGTACGGAAGGGCCGGTCCGCGGACCGGCCCTTCCGCGCACTACCGCAGCTGCTCCGGCAGCGGCTCGCGGTGCAGCACCGTCAGCCCGGAGACGGCACGGGTCAGCGCCACGTACAGCCGCCGCAGGCCGGTCCGCTCGTCCGGCTCCCCGGCGACCACCGCGGCCGGCTCGTCCAGCACCACGTAGTCGTACTCCAGACCCTTGGCCAGCGAGGCCGGGACGAGGGTGAGCCGGGCCTCCGCGCTGGTCTCGTCGCCGGGGGAGAGGTACGGCAGGCCGGCCGCGGTCAGTGCCTCGGCGAGCCGCGGGACGCGGGCGTCGGCGGCGATCAGGCCGGTCGAGCCCTCGTGCTCCAGCGCCTCCCGGCAGGCGGCCAGGACCGCCTCCGTGCCGGTCGCGTCGCCGTTCCCGTCCGTGTCGCCCTCCGCGGCGCCGTCCGCGATCCGGCGGATCGTCAGCGAACCGGGCGCCTCACGGACCGAGGAGGCCGGGGCCAGGCCGGGGGCGATCGCCGGGAGCAGCCGGGAGGCGTACGCGATGACCTCCTCCGGCACCCGGAAGCCCTTGGTCAGCTCCTCGATGTGCGCCTGCGGCTTGCCCAGGTGGCGCAGCGCCTCCGGCCAACTCGCCGTCGCCCACGGGGTGGTGCCCTGGGCGAGGTCGCCGAGGACGGTCGCCGATCCGGTGGTGCAGCGGCGGCCGACCGCGCGGTACTGCATCGGGGAGAGGTCCTGGGCCTCGTCCAGCACCACGTGCCCGAGCGAGGGGGTGCGCTGCACCAGGTCGGTGGCCTCGTCGACCAGGACGGCGTCGGCCGCCGTCCAGCGGGCGGTCTTCACCGAGCGGCCGGGCTTGGGCCACAGCACCGCCCGCTGCTCCTCGGGCGTCAGCACGCCCTCGGCGCAGGCGGCCAGGAACTCCGGCTCGGAGAGCAGCCGCAGGACCAGCTTCGCCGGGTCGACGGCCGGCCAGCACTCCTTGACCACCGCCTTGACGGCGCTGTTGCGGGCCACCGCGTCCTGCACCCGGTCGTCCGGGGCCTCGCCGCCCTGCTCCATCTTCAGCAGTACGGCGTGTGCGATGCGCTGCGGCAGGGCGTCCCTGGCCGCGCCGTAGCGGGTCTCGCGGCCCTTCAACTCCTCGATGATCTCGACCAGTTCGTACACCGGTACGCGCCAGCGGCGGGAGCCGCGGACCACCACGCAGGGCTCGGTGGGCAGCGCGATGCCCGACCGCACCGCCCGGCGCAGCACCTCGGCCATCCGGGCGTCGCCCTTCAGCCGGGCCGCCTCCGGGTCGTCCTCGCCCCTCACCTCGACGTGCCCGACCAGCTGCTGCACGGTGGCCTGCGCGACCTCCAGCTCGCCGAGGGCCGGGAGCACCTGCTCGATGTAGGAGAGGAAGGCGTTGTTCGGCCCGATCACCAGGGTGCCGGTCCGGGCCAGGCGCTCGCGGTGCGCGTACAGCAGGTACGCGACGCGGTGCAGGCCGACGGCGGTCTTCCCGGTGCCGGGCGCCCCCTGGACGCAGATGGTGCCCGTGATGTCCGAGCGGACGATCTCGTCCTGCTCGGGCTGGATGGTGGCGACGATGTCGCGCATCGGGCCGACGCGGGGCTTCTCGATCTCGGCGGCCAGCAGGGCGGAGGCGGAATCGGTCTCGGCCGGGTCGCTGAGGTGCTCGTCCTCGTAGGCGGTCAGCTCGCCGCCGGTGTAGCCGAAGCGGCGGCGGCGGTCGACGTCCATCGGGTCGGTGCGGCTGGCCCGGTAGAACGGCTGGGAGACCGGCGCGCGCCAGTCGATCACCATCGGGTCGCCGTCGGCGTCGTGGACGTGCCGGCGGCCGATGTAGAAGCTCTCGCCGCCGCTGCCCTCGCTCAGCTCCTCGCTGATCGCGTGCAGGTAGTCGAGGCGGCCGAAGAACAGCGGGGTGTGCGAGAGGTCGGCCAGGGCGGCGATCCTGGCCTCGATCTGGTTCTGGAGCACGAGGGCGGTGACCCAGGTGCCGGTCACGTCGCGGATGTCGAGCGACTCGACGTCCTCGCGCATCGCGCGCAGCGCGGCCCGGGAGGCGGCCAGGTGGTCGCGTTCGCGCTGGAGGGGGTCGGTGGTGGAGGTGGCGGGCACAGCGAACCTTCCCGGCTGCCCCGGTGGCGGGCGCAGCGGATCGTAGGAGCTCACGGTGGGTACGGCCGACCGGTTGCCGAACGGTCGGTACCTCCCCCGGCTGCCTGCGGGACTTCAGCAGGTACCACGGTTCGGGAGGGGGCAGACGGACGATCTTAGACCCGTCCGCCCCTGGGGGCCAGCCGTGCGGGTCCCGGGGTTCCGGCCGTACCGGCCTCGGGGTTCGCCCTACCCCGGCCTCGGGGGCCGCCGTACACCCGGCGGACGAGCCGCGCACCTGCGGATACGGCCTTTGGAGTGATGCCGACCGCCGGTCGGGTGCCTACCGTTGAAGACATGAGCACCACGAACCGAACCCCCCGACCCGGCCCGTCCGGCGCCACCGCCGTCTCCGGGCGCCACCGCAACCCGCTGAGCACCGCCGTCCGCAACGTCGGCATCGCCCTGGACACCGCCGCGCGCGTGATCTTCCTCGGGCGCGACGGTGTCCGGTACTGAAGGCCGTGTCCGTTCCCGGGACGGCCTACCGCCCGCGCGTCACAGCACGTCGTCCGCGTCCATGATCCGGTACGCGTAGCCCTGCTCGGCCAGGAAGCGCTGCCGGTGGGCGGCGAAGTCCTGGTCCACGGTGTCCCGGGCGACCACCGAGTAGAAGTGGGCCGAGTGGCCGTCCGCCTTGGGGCGCAGCACCCGGCCGAGGCGCTGGGCCTCCTCCTGGCGGGAGCCGAAGGTCCCGGAGACCTGGATGGCCACGGTGGCCTCGGGCAGGTCGATCGAGAAGTTCGCGACCTTGGAGACCACCAGGACGCCGATCTCCTTGTTCCGGAAGGCCTCGAAGAGCTTCTCGCGCTGGGCGTTGCTGGTCTCGCCCTTGATCACCGGGGCGTCCAGGGCCTCGCCGAGCTCGTCCAGCTGGTCGATGTACTGGCCGATGATCAGCGTCTGGTCCTTCTCGTGCTTCCTGACCAGTGCCTCCACCACCCGCCGCTTGGTCGCCGTGGTGGCGCAGTAGCGGTAGCGCTCCTCCGGCTCGGCGGTCGCGTAGGCGAGCCGCTCGGAGTCGGTCAGGGTGACCCGCACCTCGCAGCAGTCGGCGGGCGCGATGTAGCCCTGCGCCTCGATCTCCTTCCACGGCGCGTCGAAGCGCTTGGGGCCGATCAGGCTGAACACGTCGCCCTCGCGGCCGTCCTCGCGCACCAGCGTCGCGGTCAGGCCGAGCCGGCGGCGGGCCTGGAGGTCGGCGGTGAACTTGAACACCGGCGCGGGCAGCAGGTGCACCTCGTCGTAGACCACCAGGCCCCAGTTGCGGGCGTCGAACAGCTCCAGGTGGGCGTAGACGCCCTTCCGCTTGGTGGTCATCACCTGGTAGGTGGCGATGGTGACCGGGCGGATCTCCTTCTTCGTCCCGCTGTACTCGCCGATCTCGTCCTCGGTGAGCGAGGTGCGCTTGACCAGCTCGTGCTTCCACTGGCGGGCCGAGACGGTGTTGGTGACCAGGATCAGCGTGGTCGACTTGGCGTGCGCCATCGCGGCCGCGCCGACCAGCGTCTTGCCGGCGCCGCAGGGCAGCACGACCACGCCCGAGCCGCCGTGCCAGAAGCCCTCGACGGCCTGCGCCTGGTACGGGCGCAGCTGCCAGCCGTCCTCGTCCAGGTCGATCGGGTGCGCCTCGCCGTCCACGTACCCGGCGAAGTCCTCGGCGGGCCAGCCGAGTTTGAGCAGCACCTGCTTGATCTGCCCGCGCTCGGAGGGGTGCACCACCACGGTGTCCGGGTCGACCCGGGCGCCGACCAGCGGGACGACCTTCTTGGAGCGCAGCACCTCCTCCAGCACCGGCCGGTCGGTGGTGGTGAGCACCAGCCCGTGGGTCGGGTGCTTGAGCAGCTGGAGCCGCCCGTACCGGCCCATGGTGTCCGCCACGTCCACCAGCAGCGCGTGCGGCACCGGGTAGCGCGAGTACGTCACCAGGGCGTCCACCACCTGCTCGGCGTCGTGCCCGGCCGCCCGCGCGTTCCACAGCCCGAGCGGCGTCACCCGGTACGTGTGCACGTGCTCGGGCGCCCGCTCCAGCTCGGCGAACGGCGCGATGGCGCGACGGCAGTCGGAGGCCCTGGGGTGGTCGATCTCCAGGAGAAGAGTTTTGTCGCTCTGGACGATGAGCGGTCCGTCGTTCACGCGGGGGAGCCCTCCACTGGCTGACAGGGTGGATTGACGCAGACCCTCCAGTGTCGCGCATCGCGGGCGGTGCGCGGGAGCCGCCCGGAGTGACCACCGTCCGTACTCGCTCGTTGAGCTGGTCATGAAGAAGTCGAAGCGTGTTCTCACCGCCCTCGCCCTGATGGGCTCGGCCTTCGCGGCCACCGCCTCCTCGGCCGGCTCGGCCCACGCCCTCGCGGGCATCGGCGAGGGGCCCGGCGGCCTGCTCGCGGCGCCCGGGTTCCTGCTGGCGGACACCGTCACCGGGGGGTCGATGCCGGTCGGGCAGGGGCAGATCGGCAGCCTGGCGGACAAGGCCGTCCAGGACAAGATGAAGGAGGCGCAGCAGGGGCACTGAAGGCCCCCGGCCTCCCCGGGGTCACTCGTCGAGTTCCGCGACGCCGGTGATGCGGTGCAGGGCGAAGGTGCGGAGTTCGTCGGCGTGGTGGTCGAAGGCGGTGACGAAGCCGCCTTCGACCTTGACCGGGTCGATGATGCGCTGGCTGGCGATGCCCTCGGCGTTGAGGTAGCCGATCCACATGCGCTCGCCGAGCAGGACGGCCGTCTGGAGGGCGGCCAGGGTCTCGGCGGCGGCGGTGCGGGGGAGCCGGCGCGGGTCGGGGGCGGGGTCGCGGCGGGTGGCGGTGGCGGCGCGGTCGCCGGCCCGGATGG
>NZ_LFVW01000234.1:0-1536 GCF_001182915.1 Kitasatospora sp. MY 5-36 | reverse complement strand
CGGTACGGCGGCGGGCTGGACCGGCGCGGGCGCCACCGGCACCTCGGCCACCGGCGCCACCGGCGCCACCGCCATCGGAGGCGTCGCCGTCGGAGCCGCCATCGGCATGCCCCCGGGGACCGCCATCGGCGCGGCGAACCCGCCCGCGGACGCCCGTCGCTCCAGCTTGTCCATCCGCGCCTGCAACGACAGCTCGTCGCTGTACGCGCCAGGCAGCATCACCCGGGCGCAGATCAGCTCCAGCTGCAACCGGGGCGCCGCGTTGCCGCGCATCTCGGTCAGCCCGGTGTTGACGAGGTCGGCGGCCCGGCTCAGCTCGGCCGCGCCGAACGCGTCCGCCTGCGCCTGCATCACCGCGACCCGGTCGGCCGGGGCGTCGATCAGCCCCTTCTCCCCCGCGTCCGGCACGGTGGCCAGGATCACCAGGTCGCGCAGCCGCTCCAGCAGGTCGGTGACGAAGCGGCGCGGGTCGTGCCCGCCCTCGACCACCCGGTCGATCACCTGGAACACCGTCGCCCCGTCGTGCGCGGCGAAGGCGTCCACCACCTCGTCCAGCAGCGCGGAGTCGGTGTACCCGAGCAGCGCCGTGGCCATCTGGTACGTCACGCCGCCCTCGCCGGCCCCGGCCAGCAGCTGGTCCATGACCGACATCGAGTCACGCACCGACCCGGCCCCCGCCCGCACCACCAGCGGGAACACGGTGTCCTCGACCTGGATCCCCTCCCGGCCGCACACCTCCGCCAGGTAGTCGCGCAGCGTGCCGGGCGGGACCAGCCGGAACGGGTAGTGGTGCGTCCGGGACCGGATCGTCCCGATCACCTTCTCCGGCTCGGTGGTCGCGAAGATGAACTTGAGGTGCTCCGGCGGCTCCTCGACCACCTTCAGCAGCGCGTTGAAGCCGGCCGAGGTCACCATGTGGGCCTCGTCCAGGATGAAGATCTTGTACCGGCTGTGCACCGGCGCGAAGAACGCCCGCTCGCGCAGCTCGCGCGCGTCGTCCACACCACCGTGCGAGGCGGCGTCGATCTCGATCACGTCGATCGACCCGGGCCCGCCGGTCGCGAGGTCCCGACAGGACTGGCACTCCCCGCAGGGCGTCGGCGTCGGCCCCTGTTCGCAGTTGAGGCAACGGGCCAGGATGCGCGCGCTCGTCGTCTTGCCACAGCCGCGCGGCCCGCTGAACAGGTACGCGTGGTTGACCCTGTTGTTGCGCAGGGCCTGCTGGAGCGGAGCGGTCACGTGCTCCTGCCCGATGACCTCCGCGAAGGTCTCGGGGCGGTAGCGGCGGTACAGGGCTAGGGACACACCCCCGACGATATCGGGACGGACCGACAAACGCGTCGCCCCTCACCCCGCCGACCGTCCCAGACCGGCCCCGACCGGGCCCCGGGAACGCAAAGACCCCTCGCGCACCCGCCAGAGCCCTCTTACCCTTGCTGCCTTCCGGCCCTGGGGGGGTTCAGAGAGATGACGCCACACGAGGGGCTGACCCCCACAGTACCGGATCCCCGCCCCAACGATCCACAGGCCACCCCC
>NZ_LFVW01000233.1:0-16490 GCF_001182915.1 Kitasatospora sp. MY 5-36 | reverse complement strand
TCTCGTATCCTCCGCCGGCAGAAGGCCCGGACCGCTCAGCGGCCCGGGCCTTCGTCGTTGTCCCTCCACGGCCTCCGGCCCAGCTGTCCTCCCCAGGCCCCTTCACCGGGCTCCTCCGGCAGCAGTACCCGAACCCCTCCCTTGATCCGGTCGACCTCGGGCGGGCCACCGAGTCGCTGCACAAACTCTCGAACGTCCGACAGGCCGGCCGGAGCAAGCCGTTGCTCGACCCACCCCTGATCGATTCGGCCCGAACAGGCGGGCACATGCGCGAGCGCCAGCCGGGGTACTACAAGCAGCCGGGAAAGAGCACCGAGCCTGCCGTCACCAGAGCCGTGATTCCCCTGGACTCCACGCGGCCCATCACCGATACCTTGCCCGAATTCGAGTGGAACAGCGCAGACCAACGCCCATCGAACAACTCTCCGGCTGTTCACCCACGTCCGATGACTTATCCATGGTAGCCATTCCCATGCCAGTCAGGGTGGTATCGTCGAAGGAAGGTCTGGGATACACCCGCCTACCGCGGGCCGACCGCCTCACAGGATGGCCCGCCACGCCCGGTGTTAGTGCACCAGGAGAGCCGCGGCGGACCATCCGCCCTTGTGGTAAGGATCCAATGTCGCACACATGATGGCCCAGTCGCTCTTACGACTGGGTCATCATGCCGAGCAGCTAATCCTTTAAATCCTGGAAAAGCTGCCAGACGTCGTACGCCGTTTTCACTGCCCGCCATGCGGCGAGCAGCCAGCGAACCCCATCCTCATGGATCCTTCCCGCATTCTCCAGCTTCGCCTCAGCCCTATCTTCGGCCGGCCGCTGCTGATCGAGCGCGGTCATGCTCCTCCCCTCTCCCGCCATACCCGCCAGCGCATTGCGGGCGGGATCGCGGCGTCCGCTCTGGCGGACGCCGTGACTCCGCCCGCAGTTTGCGACCGAGAGAGCCAACAGACACTCATGTGCCCGCCAGGAATGGGGTCTTGCAGTGACTTTAGCGTAGAGGAAGAGCGGGGCTCCGGACGAATCCACCCCCAAGGGTCGCGGCATCACCTGCCCCAACCTTTCGATGCCTGCACCGGCGATCCACCCGGAACAACAAGCGATCTCGATTCCGAGCGATGCACAATCGAAGGGAAATGGCCGGAGGATTCCTGGTCTGGCTTGGTGCGACCCGGACCATCACGCCGGTTCCAAGGCCTTCAGGACCAGCTGCCATGGATTCAGCCTCGACCCCGGCGGCGCGGGCCGCCCGCCAGATGACGCCGCCCGCAGGTGTCAGACTGCCGTGATTCCCGCCCCTTCCGAAATAAGCACCCACCTGCGATCACAGTCGATCAGAGTTCGCAGCACTTACGACAGGGCACCCATTGAGATCGATCGTCTCTTTGCAAGAGTTGACTTAATTCACTATCTGACGACATCTGCCTCTAGCCTCGCCCCGAGGGAAGCGAGACGAACGGCCGACGAGCGCCTTCGAGTCGCGTAGATCTCTTCACCACGCTCCGAGAAGGAAATAGCACGATGGCCGATGAAGTCCGCACCAGCCCGCCCGTCTACACCGAGATCACCGAAGTGACTCCCGACAAGTGCAGCAACTGGATGAGCAAGAGGACATGCAACCGTGTCCCCCTGAAGCGATCCAATGTGGACAAATTCAAGACCATTCTGCGCAACGGCCAGTACCGCACCACGCACCAGGGATTCGCGCTCGACTGGCATGGCTGCCTGATCGACGGGCAGCACCGCGCCGCCGCGATCATCGAGACCGGTGCCACCGTGACCGCCCAGGTGACGTACAACCTCAACCCGGACACGTTCGCCGCGATCGACGGCGGCCGCATCCGCACCGCGGGGGACTTCGTCGCGCAGATCACCGAGATGAAGCAGGCCAACTCCAACGTGTACGCGGCCGCCTTGAAGGTCCTCGCCAACCGCAGCGCACAGCTCCACTGGACCCGCTGGACCACCGGCCGACTGACGGCGGAAAAGCTGCAGGAACTGGTGGTCAAATGGCCGATCGAGGAAGACCTGATCATCCGCATGGTGGGGAAGGGCAAGCAGTGTCACGCCAGCGCGACCGGGCTGGTCGTCGCCTACAAGATCATCACCGAGGAATGGCCGGAACCCGTGGCGAACTCGTTCTTCGACGGCATCGGTGAAGCCAGTCAAGAGTTCGTCGGCAAGGACCCCCGGGCCCTCTACACGAACACCATGACCAACGTGAACCGCAGGGTTGTCAGCCGGGACAGCGTGCAGCAGTCGGCCCAGGCCATCAAGGCCTTCAATGCCCTCGTCACGGGCGAGTCCATCGGCACCCTGAAGAAGATGAAGATGGGTGGCGTGAAGACCGTCATGGATCGGCGAACCGGCGAGGAGATCGAGCAGGAGTACCTCGCAGACCGGTACCCGGACGTCGTTCCGCAGACGCTCGACGTCAGTGACACGTGGCTCAGGGGCGGCGGTACGGACTGAGCACGGCCACCCCGCCAAAGGGCCTGGACCAGCCGGTGCGGACTTGGGCTCCAGGAGTCGTTACAACGCCCCAGTTCAGGGGATGCATTGGACTTCGGGATCCACGAGCGCCGGATGGCCCAGGCACCAGCACAGCCCGGGCATCGCCGCCGAGCCCAGCCCACAGCCCCTCTACGATCAGCCAGGAGATCCGCCGCAACCGCACCGACGGCGCCCGCGTACCCGCGCGGAACACCCGCCGCCCACAAGCCCCGGGCCCCGCAGGATCCTGTCGAAGCCGGAGTTTTCGGGATGCCGTCCAGGCGATGCCGGACGAGAAGTGGAGCCCGGAGCGGCTACGCCACGGTCAGCGGGCACAGCTCCCGACCGGCGACCATGACGCCGAGGCCGTCGGTGACGCCAGATGACCACTGCCCGAACTCTTCCGACACAGCTGAGGCTGTCCCTGACCTGAGATCAGGGCGGCGAGATGGACCGCCACCGGGAGTTCACCCTCGCCACCGACAACCCCGATCTACTTCTGCGACATGGCCGGCCCTTGGCAACGCCGGCTCCGACGAGAACACGAACGGCCTGCTGCGGCGGCACTTCCCCAAGGAGACCGACCTCTCAGTCCACACCTCGGAGTGCCTGGCCTTCGCTGCCGACCATCTCAACCGCCCCCCAGGCAAGGAAGACGCAGCAAACTCCGCGGACCCGGGAGTGCTACTCGTGTGGATCTGCCCTCTTGTCGACGAACTCCCCCAGGACGCCACACCGTTCGCCACCCCGACCCGGGAGGCAGAACTGCTCAGCGCACTCACGCTCGGGACCTTGTCCCCAATTGGTGCACAGCAACGTATATGACGCTTCATCACATCAAGTAGACAAGGCGTACACCCATTCGAGAGGGCTTCACGTCCCATTCAACGGAGTTCATGACACCACGTTACGCAACTGTTACGTGACACAACGAGCATGCCGATGAGTGATCAACCTGGACAAGTGAGCTTCATATAGCTCCGATGCGAACTTCATGTCGTCACACAGAGCGACTCGCTCACAGGCATCCCGACGGTGCCGATCGACCGCTCTTGCGGCCGCTCTTGAGGCACTGTCAGAATCTGAGCCGGGGGAAGACGTCACATGCGCATCAAGAGTTCCGCGTCAGCACTTCTCCCGCTCAAGGCGATCGGGCCCCAGTGCTGTCACACCGGGGCCCCTCCTCGCCACCATCGCATCCCAGCTCAGGAGGAAACTGATGGCGAAGCTCTTCGGCGCGCCCGCACGGGCTCACAGCCTGGCGACCAAGGTGGCTGCGGTCGCAGGCCTGGCCACCGTTGTGGCCCTCGGTGTGGCCCCGCTGGCCAGCGCCAGCGGCACCAGTGGCAAGACGAATGGATGCTACAGCACCTGGGGAACCACGGGGACCAACGGGCACTGCTACCCCGTCACGGCCGACGGCAACTTCCGAGTCTCGGCCGACTGCAACCTCGAGCCCGATGGCTCCAGCGGCTGGAGCTACTTCTACAAGAACGCCAACATCGGCGGCTTCGGTCAGTACGACTGCACCTTCAAGATCAACAGCTCGTGGGTGGAGTACTCCGGCGGCTGAGTCGAACCGGCGCGGAGCGGGCCCCGGTCCGGGTCGCGCCGTCAGTGAACCGTGGGCGCTCCCGGTGTGCCGGGAGCGCCCTTCCCGTACGTGGAAGGCGAACATGGCGCCCATCGCCAGCTTGTCATCAGTGATTCAGGGATACGGCAGCCGCACCGTACTGTCAGGAATCGACCTCGCGGTACACCAGGGGGTGCTGGGACTGCTCGGCCCGAATGGCGCGGGCAAGAGCACCCTGCTCCGCACCCTGGCCACCGCGACGCCGCCGCGCTCGGGCAGCGTCACCGTATCCGGGACGACGGTGACCAGCGAACGCGAAGCCCGCGTGGTTCGCCGTCAGGTCGGCTACCTTCCACAGGACTTCGGCTTCTACCCGTCATTCACGGTGCAGGACTTCGTGGAGTACTGCGCCTGGCTGCGCGGCGTCGCGCCCGGCGAGGCCCGTGACGCCACCAGACGAGCCATCGAAGCCGTCGGGCTGGCCGACCGGGCCGGCGCCAAGATGAAGTCGCTCTCCGGAGGCATGCTGCGCCGGGCGGGCATCGCCGCCGCCGTCGTGGGCGAGCCCGCGGTGCTGCTCCTCGATGAACCCACGGTCGGCCTCGACCCCGCCCAGCGTCTGGAGTTCCGCACCCTGCTGCGGTCGCTGCCGGACACCGCGATCGTGCTCTCCACCCACCTGGTGGAGGACGTGGCCGCGGTGTGCGACCGCGTCGTGGTGATGCAGGACGGCCGTTTCGTGTACGACGGCACCCCCGGAGATCTGGCGGGCCAGGCCAGCGCGGATGCGCCCGGGGACAGTGAGTTCGAACGCGGTTACATGGCCGTGCTACGGAGTGAGGTCGGCGCATGATCCGCGTCCTGCTCATGGAACTGCGTCGCTCCCCGCTGCGTTGGTGGCTGCCTGCACTCCTGCTGATCGACCTCGCCGCCCTCTTCGGCCGGAGTCGGTCCTGGATCGGGGTGTGGCCCGAAACCAGCGTCGCCGCCCAGGTACCCTCCTTCTACTTCGGCCCCGCGCTGGCCGCGGCTGCGGCTTGGGCGGCCGGCCGCGAGGGCCGCGGCGGCGCGATGCCCGCCACCCCCACGTCGACCAGGCCCCGCTTCCTGCCCGAGCTGCTCCTGCTGACCGCAACCCTGGTGTACGGCACCGCTGTGTACGCGTGCGGAGCCCTGGTCGCGGCCGCCGTCAGCTGGTCGGAGGCGGGTCCCGGATTCCTGTGGCCGGGATATCTGGTCATCGGCCTGACCGTGATGACCGGGTGCGCTGCCGCAGGACAACTGGTGGGCAAGACGATTCGTTCCACCTTCCTTGCACCCTCGGTGGCCGGCCTCGGCAGCCTGGCTGTCCTCGCGTGGGTCGGCAGCCCACACGCCTTCGGGCTCTTCGTGCTCTCCGGGAGCCCTCAGGCGCAGGCTGCGCCGGCCGCGGTCGCACTTCGTGTGGGGCTCGCGCTGGCGGCGGCAGGACTGGCATTGACACTGCCGGACTGGTGGCAGGCTCGACGGTCGGTCCTGTTCCGGGCACGGTCGGGCCTCGCCGCAGTCGGCTTCGGCGCCCTCTTGGTGGCACTGGTGGCAGCGGCACCGCAGGCGGGCAGGGTGCAGGTGTCACGGAGCGCGCCCGCGCAGCCGCTGTGCACCACCACAACGCCGAAGCTGTGCATCTGGCCCGAGGAGCGCAAATACCTTCCGAAGCTCGCCGCGCTATCGGACCGGATCGCCCTGCTGCCCGCCGGACTGTTCGTCGTGCCCGACGCCTTCTACGAACAAGGGCTGCGCGGACCGGCCCACCAGTACACGGACTTCCCCATCAGTGAGGGCTCGGTGTGGACCGTGGCCGAGAGCATCTCGATTCAGATCCTCAGCGCGACTGCCCCTCCACGGTGCAAGAACCTGACGGAGGCGAACACCGAACGCATGGTGAAGGCCTCGTGGGAGCTCGGGAGGTGGCTGAACGTGACCATCACGGGCGGGCCGCAGCCGGACGACGTTCACGGTGGCCCGCCGGGCCTCGACACGGCCTCGATCGACCAGCTGGCAGCAGGTGCGCCGCAGGCCGAGCAGATCTCCTGGGTGAATGAACGCCTGAGCGTCCTGCGGGAGATGCCCTGTGCATGAGCCCCGCCATTCGGGTGGAAGGTACCTCCGGTTCGCCCACGCACTGCGCTATGCGCGCAGTCGCCGCCTGCACGTGCTGGCGCTGAGCCTGCTGGCGCTCGCGGTGATGGAGGCCATGTGGGGATCGATCGGACTGGTACTTCCAACGGCCCGAACGGGCGATGTGGACGTGCCGTTCCGCCGTGAACTACCACTCGCTTACGCGGCGTTGGCAGTCAGCAGCCTTCACGGTCCGATGGAGGGCCTCGAGGCCGTGGCGGCCGGGTCGCTGCAGCAGATGCGGGCACTCCACCTCATCACCGCCGCAGTGCTGTCCGGGGTGGTGGTCGGTGTGCTGGAGGGCAGGCACGGTGGCGTGGCGGTCGGTGTGGTGGCGGTACGGGCCCTGGTGGTCTGGCTCGGGATCGCCGTGCTCTCCGGCCTCTGCATGGGCTGGGCCCTCGGCTGGGTCCTGCCCCTCGCGACGGTCTTTCCGCTGAGTTATTTCGGCAGCAGCGCCGATCCGCAGTGGTGGGACTGGAGCAGGGGCGCGCCCGGCGACACGGCCGCGAACCTGATGGCGGTCGCCGCAGTCCTGCTGGTGGTGGTCGGTCTGCTGTCCACTCCGTGGCGCCGGCGACGTAGGTCACCACGACGGCGCGGCGCCGTCTGACGCGAATCTGCAAGCGCTCGAGGCGCGGCCCGACGCGCGGGCGCCGACAGCGCGCAAGGCCGGTCAGGACTCGCCCGGTCCCGGACGGGCACTGCCGAGGAGAGCTGGACAGCGTATCGGAGCAGCCACTCGCGAGTTCGAATCTCCTCCGCCTGGCCGAAGGCCCGGACCGCTGAGCGGTCCGGGCCTTCGGCGTTCCTCGGGGTCGCAGTCGTGCGCCGCTTGCCGTCGTGCCGCGAGTGGGCACCGGACAGACGCCGGAGGGCCGCGGGTCAGGCCGCCCGGCCGGGGGCCGGGTGGGACGCGCCGGCCGGGCGGAGTCGGCGGCGGACGGCCCAGGCGGCTGCCGCGAGGGCGAAGCCGTAGACGGTGACCAGTCCGTGGCCGTTCTCCTGGGCGATCCACATGGCGAGGCCGAGGGCGGGGACGCCGGCCGCCAGGGCGAGCTCCTTGGGGAGGCGGGTGCGGGTGAGGAAGGCCAGGGCGAGGGTGGCGCCGAGGAAGTAGGTGGCGCCGGAGCTGCCGGCGAAGTTGCGGGGGTCGGTGCTGGGGCCGCCGCCGAGGCCGAGCAGGCTGTCGACGCGGCCGGGCAGCAGGATGCCGGCGAGGAAGAAGCCGAGGGTGAGCGGGCCACCCCAGTACCACTGGGCGAGGGCGGCGACGGCGGCGAGGGTGACGAGGTTCCACAGGCCGCCGAAGAGGCCGCCGTTCTGCATGAACACCGAGGTGAGCTCGCGCCACCAGCCGGACTTGGCGGGGTCCGCGGCGAGCGCGTCCATGGCGCCGGACCAGAGCAGCTGGAGCAGGACGCCGCCGACGGCGAGCGCGGTCAGGGCGACCGCCGTCCATGGGAGCGGCCGTCCGCGCAGGGTGTCGCGGCCGACGACGCCGAGCCCGCAGTTGACCATCATGACCATCAGCGCGGCCGTGGTCACGTTGAAGACGATCGCTCCCATGTCTGGCCCTCCCCCCGGCTCCGACGTTTTCCAACGCCGTTCGAAAACCTGATGGCGCCAAGCTAGCACAGTTTTCGAACAGTGTTGGAAAAAGTTGTACGGTGGACCGCATGAAGCTCACCAAGGAGCGCATCGTCGATGCGGGCATGGCCGTCTTCGCGGAGGTCGGCTACCAGAACCTGTCCATGCGCCAGGTCGCCGACCGCCTGGACGCCCACGCGGGCAGCCTCTACTACCACGTGCGCGGCAAGGACGAGTTGCTCGCCCTGATGGCCGACCGGGTCTGCCGCAGCGCGTACGACGCCGGCACCGAGGCCCTCGCCGCCCTCCCGCCCACCGCCACCTGGCAGGACCGCGTCGAGGCCCAGGCCGCCGCCCTGCGCCTGAGCCTCAAACAGCACCCCGGCGGCGCCCAGCTCCTCGCCGAGAGCCCCGGCGTGCTCAGCCCCGGCGCCCTCTCCCTGATGGAACGCCTGCTGCGCACCCTCCTCGACGCCGGCCTCCCCACCGACCACTGCGGCATCGCCGCCGACACCCTGCTCAGCCACGTCACCGGCTTCGTGCTCCAGGAGCAGAACCAGCCGGCGGCGCCACCGCCCGTCACCGCGGAGCAGTACGCCGAGCTGTGCGAGCGGTTCCCCCTGCTCATGGGCCCGTTGATCCCGCGCGTGGGCCAGGACGAGAAGTTCACCCGGAGCGTCCGCCTGCTCTGCACCGGCTTCGCGGCGCTCTCCTAGCGGCGCCCTCCCGGGCGAGGCGGGCCCGGACCCCTGGCGTCCCCGCGGGACCCCGCTGGGTGAACTCCGCGCGCCAGGCGATTCGACCACGACATAACTTCGCGTTATGAGACTTCACTCTTCGCGCATGAGGTTCTGGGGGCAGGCCGGCGTGGTCGCCGCCGCCGTGGTGGTGCTCGGCGCCACGGCGGCGGGGGGCGCCGTCGGCCGAGCACCGTTCCTCGGGCCGCTGAACACCGTGTCCCCGGTCGCCTCGACCGTGCCCGCGAACGGGGACGTGAACCCGTACGGCACGTTCGTGATCCGGCACAGCACGGGCAGGCTGCACCGCGGCAACGTCCTGATCAGCAACTTCAACAACGCGCAGAACCAGCAGGGCACCGGGACCACCCTGGTCCAGGTGAGTCCGGACGGCGCCGTCAGCACGTTCGCCCAGATCGACCCGGCGCACCTGCCCGGGCCGTGCCCCGGCGGGGTCGGGCTCTCGACGGCGCTGACCGTCCTGCCGGGCGGCTGGGTCGTGGTCGGCAGCACGCCCACCACGGACGGCACCTCCGCCACCGTCCAGGCCGGCTGCCTGCTGGTGCTGGACAGCAACGGAACGGTCCGCGAGACCATCGCGGGCGACGGCATCAACGGCCCGTGGGACATGACGGCCGTCAGCTCCGGCGACCGCGACGAGCTGTTCGTGACCAACCTGCTGAACGGCACGGTCGCGGGCGGCGGGGCCGAGGTCGACCAGGGCACCGTCCTGCGGATCACCCTGTGCCGGCCGGGCGGCGCACCGCCGCAGCGGATCGCGACCACCCGGATCGGTTCGGGCTTCGGCCAGCGCACCGACCCGGCCGCCCTGGTGATCGGCCCGACCGGCGTCGGTCTGGGCCACGACGACACGCTCTACGTGGCGGACACCCTCGCCAACCGGATCGCCGCGATCCCCGACGCCGTCCACCGCGTCTCCGACGCCGGCACCGGCACCACCGTCAGCACCGGCGGCAACCTCAACGGGCCGCTCGGCCTGGCCGTCGCCCCCGGCGGCGACGTCCTCACGGTGAACTCCGGCGACGGCAACCTGGTCGAGACCACCCCCGCCGGCGACCAGGTCGCCGTCCGCACGCTCGACGACAGCGGCACCCCGCCCGGCGCCGGCGCCCTGTTCGGGCTCGCGGTCGACCTCGACCGCGACGCCGTGTACTTCGTCGACGACGCCACCAACTCCCTGAACGTCCTGCACTGACCGCCCTGCCGCGAGTGCTGCTCCCGTACGCTCCCGCCCCCGAGGGCCCGGACCGCGACCACCGACCGCGGCCCGGGCCCTCGCTGTCTCCCGAACCGCCCGCCGGTCGCTTCGCCGTGCGGCCCGAACCGCCCGCCGGCACACCGTGTTTGCCATGCTTGAGCCCCGGCCGGTTCCGACCTGGGACGGCGTCCGTCCTCTGTGGTGAGGTGTTCCCCATCGGCAAGACAAGTGGATCGACCCTGGTCGCGTGGCTGCGCGGCGCCGACGCGGCACAGGTCGTACGAGTCCTGGCCTCGCGCCCGGACGCCGCGGTGGAGCCGGAGCCGCGATCGGTCGGCGAACTGGCGGACCGGCTCCAGCGCCCGGCCTCGGTCGCGCTGGCGATCCCCCGGCTCACGCTGCCCGAACTCCAGGTGGCGGAGGGCGCCGCCGCGCTGGCGCCTGCCACCCGGGACGTACTGGCGAACCTCCTCGACGCGACGGACGGGGAGCGCGCTCACCAACTGGAAGCGGTACTGCGGGAGTTGGCCGATCGCGCGCTGGTGTGGCCGGGCGGCGACGGGCGGCTGCACGTGGCGGCGCCGCTGCGGCAGGTGTGGGCCGCACCCCTCGGGTTGGACGCGCCACTGGCACGGCTGCTCGCGGACACGACCTCCACCGATCTGGGCCGCATGCTCGCCGCCGTCGGCATCACGTCGACGGGCACCAAGCAGAAGCGGCTGGCCGCGCTGATCGACCACCACGGCGATCCGGACCGGGTCACCGCGCTGGTCGCCAAGGCCCCTGCGGCCGCCCGGAAACTCCTGGAGCAACGTGCGCGGCAGGCGCCGGAGCGGTCGGCCCGCATCCTGTACGGCCTCCCGCGGCCGGATCCCGGGCCGGGCGAACGGTGGGCGCTGGAACGGGGGTTGCTGATCCGGGACGGGCGCTGGTATGGGCCCGCCCGGATGCCCTCGGAGGTGGCCCTCGCGCTGCGCGGCACCGGCTGGCACGCCCCGTTCACGCCCGTCCCGCCCGCGGTCCGGACGCGGCCCGTCACCGGATCGGCGGTCGACCGGGAGGCCGCCGCCGCGGCGATGGCGTTCGCCGCCCACGCCTCCTCCGTCCTCGCGGCGTGCGCCGCCGCTCCCCCGGCCCGGCTGAAGTCCGGCGGGGTAGGAGCCCGAGAGCTGTCCCGGCTCGGCAAGGCCGCGAAGTGCGACGACACCGTGGTGCGCATCGCGCTGGAGTCGGCCGCCGCGGCCGGGCTGCTGGCCCGGGACGGCGACCGGGTCGCGGCGACCGAGGCCTACGACGGCTGGGCGGAGGGGGAACCCGCCGACCGGCTCGCCGTGCTCCTCCGCGCCTGGTGGACACTGCCGCTGACCCCCGGCGGGAGCCGCGACGAGGAGGGGAAGGCGCTGCCCGCCCTCGCCGGAGCCCCGCCCCGCGGGGGCTGCGTCCAGGCCCGGCACGGACTGCTCGCGTCCGCGGCGCGGCTCCCGGCGGGTGAGGGGGCGACCGACCCGGCGGACCTGGGGGCGCTGATCGCGTGGCAGCGTCCGCTCGTCGACCAACTCGCCCAGGACGCAAGCCCGTTCGCCACCCTGGTCCGCGAATCGGAGCTGCTCGGCGTCCTCGCCCTCGGCGCCCTGTCCCCGCTCGGGGCGGCCCTGGACGCCGACGGCCCGGACGCGGTGGCCGCCGCCTGTCGACGGCTGCTGCCCGCCTCCACCGGGTCCGCCCGCTTCGGCAGCGATCTCACGGCCGTGGTCGCCGGCACGCCCTCGACGCCCCTCGTCACGCTGCTGGACTCCGTCGCCGACCGGGAGGCCACCGGTACGGCGTCGGTGTGGCGGTTCAGCCCGGACAGCGTCCGCCGCGCCCTCGACGCCGGCCACACCGCCGACACGCTGACGGCCGACCTCGCCGCCGTCGCCGTCGCCACCGCCGCCGCCACCACCACGGAACCGCTGCCACAACCGCTCGCGTACCTGATCCGCGACACCGCGCGCGGCCACGGCCGGGTGCGCGTCGTCTCCGCGGCCTGCGTGATCCACGGCGCGGAGCCCGCCCTCCTCGCCGAACTGGCCGCCCACCGCGGGCTCGCCCCGCTCGGCCTGCGGCAGTTGGCACCGACGGTGCTGATCAGCCGGACCCCGCCGGACGAGACGCTCGCGGCCCTGCGGTCGGCGGGCTACGCCCCCGTCGCCGAGGAGCAGGACGGATCCGTCCGCATCGAGCGGACCCGGCGACACCGGGCAACGAACCCACTCCCGACCCCGCGCCGACCCGCCGGCACGCGGCGGAAGGCCGTCCGCGTCGCGGGCGCCCGGACCGCCAGCGACCTGGCAGCCGTCGCCGCCCGGCTACTGGCGGCCCCGCAGGAGGCTCCGGAGCCCGACCCCGACGACGGCCGCCCCTACGCCAGCGACACCGAGGAGATCATCGCCGGGTACGCGCGCAACCTGTCCTTCACCGACGTCCGCCAACTGGCCCACGCCGTCAACGAGAAGCAATCGATCACCGTCGAGTACACCGCCACCTCGGGCAACACGACCGTCCGCACCCTGAGCCGCCTCGAACTGGACGCGCCCTACCTCCACGCCTGGTGCCACCTGCGCGACGCCGAACGGGTCTTCACCCTCTCCCGCATCCACGGGGTGATGCCCTCGTAGCCGGGCCCCCGGGCGGCCGGTGTCCGATTCGTTCAAGACCGGGTGGGGCGGGGGTGCCTAGCGTGGGGGCATGAACAGCACAGGTGTACCGCAGTTCGCGTTCGTCGGGCTGGCCGTTGCGGATGTGGCCGCCTCGGTCGGGTTCTACCGGCGGCTGGGGGTGGGGTTTCCCGAGGGGGCGGAGGGGGAGCCGCACGTCGAGGGCGAGGTGCCGGGCGGGCCGCTTCTGGTGCTCGATTCCGAGGCCACCATCCGGTCGTTCCATCCCGGCTGGCGGCCGCCGAGCGGCGGTAGCCGGTCCGCGCTGGCGTTCCGCTGCGCGAGTCCCGCGCAGGTGGACGCGGTGGACGGGGAGTTGACCGGCGCCGGGTACCACGGGGAGTTGGAGCCGTGGGACGCCTTCTGGGGGCAGCGGTACGCCGTGGTGCACGATCCGGACGGCAACGGGGTGGACCTGCTCGCACCGCTCGAGGACAGGCCCTAGGAGGAGAGCAGCGCGGTCAGCGGCAGGCCCGCCAACTCCCGTACGTCGCGGGCCAGGTGGGCCTGGTCCGCGTAGCCGGTCCGGGCCGCCGTCTCGGCCTGCGGAACGCCGGAGCGGGCGAGGGCCAGGGCGCGCTGGAGGCGCAGGATCCGGGCGAGGGTCTTGGGCCCGTAGCCGAAGGCGGCCAGGGAGCGGCGGTGCAGTTGGCGGGCGCCGAGGCCGACCGTTTCGGCCGTCGCGGCGACGGAGCGGCCGGCGGCGAGCGAGGCGGCCACGGCGCGGATCAGGGGGTCCTCGGGCTGGGCGTCGGCGGCCAGTTGCAGGGCCAGGGCCTCCAGGGCGGCGGCCGGGTCGGGGGCCGCGTCGATGTGTCCGGTCAGCCGCCGGACCTCGGCGGCGGGCCGCAGGTCGGCCAACTCGACGCGGCGGTCCCGCAGTTCGTGTGCGGGGACGCCGAGCAGGGCGGGGGCGGCGCCGGGGCGGAAGCGTACGCCTACCCAGGGGCCGCGCAGTCCGGGGCCGGGGTGGAAGGCGCAGGTGTCCGGTCCGGCGACCAGCAGCCGGCCCTCCGTCCACAGCAGGTCCATGCAGCCGTCGGGCAGGACGAGCCCGGCCCGCGCGGCGCCCGTACGCCCGGCACTCGCACGACCGCCCGTACGCCCGAGGGCCGGCTTCGTCCACAGGACCGCGCCGGGCAGCCGGCACGCGCGTTCCTGGTATGAGGCGGACGGTTCCATGATCCGAGGCTACGCGCCCCGCAGGGACCCGGCGGGCGGACGGCAGCAGGACAGCGGCAGGAGGGCTGCAGGACGGCGGGCGGACGCCGACGGCCCCGGCCGCACGAGGCGGCCGGGGCGATCTGCCCGGGGAGAGGGGCCGGTCAGGCGACCGGCTCGGCCTCCGGCACCGCCGGGGGCTCGGCCCCCGTACCGGCGGTCTTCCGGCCGTCGCGCATCAGCACCAGGGTGAGCGCCGCCGCCGCGACGACCGCGATGCCGCCCGCCGTGAAGGGGGTGGAGGTGGCGGTGTTGAACGCCTCCCGGGCGGCCGCGACCAGGCCGCCGTCCCCGGTGGAGCCGGCCACCGCGAGCGCGCCGGTGATGTCGTGGCGGGCGGCGGCGGGGGCGGCCGCGGGCATCGCGCCGGTGTAGGTGCTGGAGAGCACGGTGCCGAGGATGGCCACGCCGAGCGCCGCACCGGACTGCTGGATGGTGTCGTTGAGCGCGGAGCCGACGCCGGCGTGCTCACTGGGGATGGCGCTCATCAGCGCGTTGGAGGCGGCCGGCATGGCGAGGCCGGAGCCGATGCCGAGCACCAGCATGGCCAGGGAGACCTTGGTGAAGCCGTCGCCGACCGAGAGGGTGGCGAGCAGTCCGAAGCCGCCCGCGATGATCAGCATGCCGATCGAGGTGAACACCCGCGCCGGGACCTTCTTGCCGAGCACCGCGCCCAGCGCGTTGAACACCAGCGAGGCGATGGCCAGCGGGATGAAGGCGAGGCCGGTGTCGGTGGGCGAGAACTCCAGCACGAACTGGAGGTACTGGGTGAGGACCAGCATCAGCCCGCCGGTCGCGAAGGTCAGCAGGATGAGCGAGAAGCTGGCGCCGGTGAAGACCCGGTTGCGGAACAGCTTGATCGGGACCATCGGCGAGTCGGTGCGGACCTGCCGGACGGCGAAGCCGACCAGCGAGGCCACCGCGAGGGCGAGTGCGCCGAGGGTGCTCACGCTGGTGAAGCCGTCCTGGGGCAGCACGATGATCGACCACACCAACGCCGTCATGCCGACCATCGACAGCACCATGCCGATCAGGTCGGGGCGGCGCCACGGTCCCTTGGACTCCGGCATCAGCAGCACCGCGGCGACGATGGCGACGGCCGCGATCGGCACGTTGAGCAGGAAGACCGCGCCCCACCAGAAGTGCGCGATCAGCGCGCCGCCCAGCACCGGACCGCCGACCAGGCCGACCATGGCCACCGCGGTCCACGCGGCGATCGCCTTCGGGCGCTCCTCGTCGTCGAAGACGGTGATCAGGATGGAGAGCGTGCTCGGCATGACCAGCGCGCCGCCGACGCCCATCAGGACACGCCCGGCTATCAGCTCACCGGGGCTGCCGGCGTACGCCGCGACCAGTGAGGCGGCGCCGAACAGCGCCAGCCCGACGATCATCACCTTCCGTCGTCCGAAGCGGTCGGAGAGGCTGCCGGAGGTGAGCAGCAGGCCGGCGAAGACCAGGATGTACGAGTCGATGATCCACTGGATGTCCTGCGCCCCGGCCTTGAGGTCCTCCGCGATCGGCGGGATGGACACCGTGAGCACCATGTTGTCGATCACCAGCACCAGGCTGCTGAGACAGAGCACGACCAGGATGAGCCAGCGCTGCGGATGACGTTCCACGGCGTTTCCCCCTTCGAACTTCGGGCTTCGAGCGTCGGGTTCCGAGCTCGGGCGTCGAGCGTCGGAACGGGCGCGCGGGCCGGGCTGTGACGCCGGAGCCGCGCGGAAGTCGTCGCGGGCACACCGTCCTCCGTCCCCAGGGGAACGGTGTGCGCCGCTCCGAACACTGTACGGACACCGCACACTGTTCGCAACGCCGCACACCGTTCGATCTCCGCACGCTGTTCGTCGCGCCGTACACTGTTCGCATCAGCCCGTGGCGAGCGGCGCCGAACCGGACCGGATCCGGACGATTGGTGAGGAGGGCCCGATGGCGGCCAGGACAGAGGACGGCACGACCCCGGGCATCCCCATGCCGTGGAACCGCCCCGAGCGACGGCGGGAACAGCCCGCCCTCAGCCGCGAGCAGATCGTCGCCGAGGCCTTCGCGCTGCTGGACTCCGGCGGCATCGAGGCGCTGAGCATGCGCAAGCTCGCCGCCCGGCTGAACGCCGGCGCCACCTCGCTCTACACCCACGTCGCCAACAAGGACGAGCTGCTCGCCCTGGTCGTCGACCAGGTCTTCGGCACCCTCCCGCACCCCTCGGCCGAGGGGTCCGAGGAGCCGAAGGTCTGGCGCGCGAAGATCGCGGAGTGCGCCGAGAGCATGCGCACGGCCATCATCCGCCACCCGTGGATGGTCGGGGTGATCGGAGACGTCGGGATGATCTACCTTGGCCCCAACTGGATGCGGCTCTCCGAAGCCCTGTTGGACGTCCTGGAGGCGGCCGGCTTCGAGATCGTCGAGGCGAACGACGCGATGAACGCGGTCATGGGCTACACCATCGGGACCGCCTGCGTGGAGGCCGCCTGGCTGGCCGCGCTGGCCCGCAGCGGCCAGGACGAGCAGGAGTGGATGAACCGGCTGCTGCCCGTCGTCACGGAGGCCACCAAGGACTTCCCGCGGCTGCACCGGCTGTACACCACCTCGGTTCCGGACGAGGTCGCCGGAGGCCGGGACAGCACCTTCGCCCGGGGCGTCAACGTCATCCTGGACGGGATCGAAGCGGCCAGGACGGCCCGCGGACAGCACTGAGCCCTCCGGGGGCCGCCCCCGCCCGACGTGCCGCCCCCGCCCCGGCCGCGCGGTACAGCGCCGCCCCGACCGCGCGGCTCAAGCGCCGCCCCGACCGCGCGGCTCAG